>JANOGO010000166.1:0-1888 GCA_031406045.1 Pseudomonadota bacterium | reverse complement strand
CGGAAGGGCTGACGCGGCGCATTAATATTCTCGCCGATAAAACCTTGCTCGCGGCCTATGCCGATGGCACCAATACCGTCGAGCCGCGCCATGTCAGCGCAGCGATTGAGGATAGCGATTTTAGTCGACCGCGTTGGTGGTCGCCGGCGCTCGCGTGGATGTTCGGTGGCGGTGTCGCAGTGGTTGCGTTGGTGTTCGCAATATGGGCGGGATCGCCGTTGCAAAGTGATGCGTCGCCAGACCATACCGCCGCGCAAGCGTCGCGATAGTTTCAATAGGTCGATAGCCTGAGAGGCACTATACATGGGGCTTTCCAGGTATGCATTGCCGGGAGGCAGTATCGATAAGGCTCTTCGAGCAATAGGATAAATTTTTTGGGCATAATGAAAATAAACTGGTCAATATGTTCGCCAGCGCTGCTCGCCGGGTTGTTTGCCGGATGTGGTGTCGCGCCCATCGCGCCCTCGCCCACACACATTCAAGCGGACACGCCGCGCAGCGGGAGGATTCCCGCGCCGGTCAATCAAGTCATGCTGCCACCGCCGCCGCGGCCCACGCCGAGGGCCGAGAAATATACCGTCGTCGTCAACAACGTTAACGTGCAAGAATTGTTGATCGCACTCGCGCGCGACGCAAAAGTAAACGTTGATATTTCGCCGGACATCAGCGGCCGCGTCACGCTGAACGCGATCGATCAGAGTCTGCCGCAAATCTTGAGCCGCGTCGCGAAGCAAGTCGATATGCGTTACGAGTTGGAAGGCCGCACGATGATTGTGACGCGCGATTCGCCGTTTTTACGCAACTATAAAATTGACTACGTAAATATGGTGCGCGATATGACTTCGCAAGTGGCGATTTCAACGCAGATTGCGACGACCGGGTCCGCCATAGAAGGTGGCCAAGCAGGAAATAATTCCACGACGACGGTCACGAATACATCGAAGAATCGCTTCTGGGAAACGCTCATACAAAACGTTAAAGACATCCTTCGAGAGACCGACAAAGTATTGCCTCAGGGCAATGAGGAGCTTGAAACCGCGCGCCGCATACAACAGACTGCCACGGGCAATTCTTCATCTGGAGCCGCAAAAAAAATAGCGAAAGGTGTTGAACCCATCGGTGGAATTTATGAGACCAAGCATGTAGGCGAAATAGATGGCGAGGAAAGAACAACAACAAGACGCTCAACCGTTCGCGAAGCGGCATCGGTGATCGCCAACGCCGAAACCGGCATTATCAGCATCCGCGCCACATCGCGCCAGCATGAAAAACTTCAAGAATTTCTCGATGCAGTAGTCGGTTCCGCGCGCCGCCAGGTGTTGATCGAAGCCACGGTCGTGGAAGTGTTGCTGAACGAAAATTATCAAGCCGGCGTCGATTGGAGCCGCATCGCCAATGGCGGCAATGGCGTGAGCTTTAATCAAAATCTCGCTGCCGGTCGGCTTGGCCAGGCACCGAATTTCATCATCGGTTATGCCAACGCCGCCGCGCGTTTCGGCGGTAACATCGCCGCATCGATTCGCTTGCTTGATTCATTCGGCACGACACGCGTGTTGTCCAGCCCTAAATTAATGGTGCTGAATAATCAAACGGCGATGTTAAAAGTCGTCGACAACGTTGTGTACTTCAGCGTCACCGCATCGGTTACCGCGACCACGCAAGGTGTGTCGGAAAAAACCTTCAGCACGACAGCGCATTCGGTGCCGGTAGGTTTTGTCATGAGCGTTCAGCCGCAGATCAGCGACACCGATAGCGTGTTAATCAACGTACGTCCGACGATCTCACGCATTACCAGCTTCGTCAACGATCCGAACCCCGATTTGGCCAGCGCCGGCGTCATCAGCCGCGTGCCGCAAATTCAAACGCGCGAAATGGAATCGCTGTTGAA
>JANOGO010000162.1:0-5345 GCA_031406045.1 Pseudomonadota bacterium | reverse complement strand
CTGGCAAACGAGGCAGCGCAGTTCGTGCGCCAACCCTTTCACGCGTTCCTCGCCTGCCGCGTTGAGTTTGATTTCTTCCGCCCACGCCAACGTCGACAGAACGAGACAAATCACAACGGCAAGCTGCCTCATCCTTGCAATTTCTTCACGAGCGGTAAAATTTTTGTCTGAATGGTTTCTTGCGTAACGGGCCCGGTTTTTTTGTAGCGGATCACGCCTTGCTTATCAATCACAAATGTCTCCGGTACGCCGTACACGCCGAAGTCGATACCGACGCGGCCTTTTTCATCGAATATCGATGCGGTGTAGGGATTGCCGAGCTGCTGCAGCCAATTCAAAGCAGGCTCGCGTTTGTCTTTGTAGTTCAACCCATAAATCGGCACAGCGCCGGTCTTGGAAAATTCCACCAACACAGGATGCTCGTCGCGGCATGCGACACACCACGACGCCCAGACGTTGAGAATCCAAACTTGCCCGCGCAGTTGCTCGGTGCCGATCATTTGCGCAGGTTTGTCTAGCTGTGACAACGAAAAAACCGGCGCGGGTTTATCGATTAGCGGAGAAGGTACCTCGCGCGGATCAAGACTTAATCCGCGGCCCAAAAATATCGCCAAGACCACAAAGATTGCTAACGGAATTAAAAACTTGCCCACGACCTAATCCCCTCGCCCCGCGGGGAGAGGGCTAGGGTGAGGGGGAAGCCCGTGCTTGGTTCGCGAATCCAAATCATTTCCCGCAATCGCGGAAGGAAAAGATTCCGCACTGCGCTTCGCCATCCGATAGCGCCGATCGCTCAACGCCAAAAATCCACCGAGCGCCATCAACACGCAACCGCCCCAAATCCAATTAATAAACGGTTTGTGATAAACCCGCACGCTCCACGATCCGCCGCTTTCGGGAATCGGCTCACCAAGGGAGACATACAGATCGCGGGTGAAACCGACATCGATCGCCGCTTCCGTCATCACCTGGCCCATGGCGCGGTAGCTGCGTTTTTCCGGATACATTTTTGTGACGACAGTTTCACCACTCAGCACTTCAAAGAATCCGCGCGCCGCGACGTAATTCGGTCCCGGTACGTCGGTCGTGCCATTAAAGCGGAACTTATAGCTGCCGACGTCGACCGTGTCACCGATATTCATGCGCGAATCTTTTTCCGTCGCGTAGCTATTCACCAAGGTCACGCCGATGATGAACACGCCGATACCCATGTGCGCAATCGACATGCCCCAATACGATCGAGGCAGGCTGGAGAGCCGCGCCAATAAAGAGCCTCCAGGCAGTTGTTTGGCACGCCCAATGATGTTGGTGATGCCCGCGGCGAATAGCCACACGCCCATCAACGAACCGAATGCGGTGAGCAGCGACCAACGACCCATCACGAGCGGAATAATCGCCGCCGAAATCACACTGACGGCAAATGCCCATTTCAATCGTGTCACCAAGCTCGGAATTTGCTCCGCTTTCCAGCGCGCCATCGGGCCGATACCCATCAGGAAAACCGCCGGCGCCATCAGCGGGAAAAATACCGCATCGAAGTAGGGCGGGCCGACGGAAATTTTGCCGAGATCCAATGCGTCGAGAAACAGCGGATAGAGCGTGCCGAGTAATACCGATGCCGCGGCGACCACCAGCAAAATATTATTGGACAGTAAAAACGATTCACGCGAAACCAAATCGAATTTTCCGCCCAAGCCGACCTTCGGCGCGCGCCAAGCGAACAACGCTAACGAGCCGCCGATCACGATGACCAAGAACGCTAAGATAAAAACACCTCTTGCGGGATCGGTTGCGAATGCGTGAACAGAAGTAATCACGCCCGAGCGCACCAAGAACGTCCCGAGCAGTGATAACGAAAACGCCGAGATCGCCAGCAACACGGTCCAGCTTTTGAAGCTGCCGCGCTTCTCGGTGACGGCGAGCGAATGCATCAATGCCGTACCGACTAGCCAGGGCATGAAGGAGGCGTTTTCCACCGGATCCCAAAACCACCAGCCGCCCCAACCCAATTCGTTATACGCCCACCAACTGCCGAGCATGATGCCGATGGTTAGGAAGCACCACGCCGCCGTTGTCCAAGGGCGCGACCAGCGCGCCCAGGCAGCGTCGAGCTGGCCGCTTAACAATGCAGCGATGGCGAACGCAAACGCAACGGAAAAGCCGACGTAACCCATATAAAGCATCGGCGGATGAATCACCATGCCGGGATCTTGCAGCAACGGATTCAAATCGCGGCCATCCATCGCTTGCGGTAAAAGCCGCTCGAACGGATTCGACGTTAGTAACATAAATAGTAAAAATCCAATGCTCACTAAACCCATCACACCGAGCACGCGCGCTAACATCGCAATCGGCAGCGATCGGCTGAATACCGTCACGGCGAGCATCCAGCCGCTCAGCATCAGCGCCCACAGCAGCAGCGATCCTTCGTGCGAACCCCAGGTCGCGGCAAAACGATAAGCAACGGGTAAATGGGAGTTGGAATTGCTCGCGACGTTGACGACGGAAAAATCGTTGTTGATGAAGGAATAGGCAAGGCAACCGAACGCCATTGCGACAAACACAAATTGCCCCTGCGCTGCCGGGCGGGCGACTGCCATGAAGCGCGCGTTGCCGCTCTGCGCGCCGATCAAGGGCAGCGTCGATTGAACCAGCGCAATACATAGCGCGACGATTAGTGCGAAGTGGCCGAGTTCGGGAATCATAGATTCACATTATAAATGACTTGTAACGCATTCCTTTAGATAAAAGTTCTTTAGCCGCGCAACGACCTTTACCCAAAAAAATGCTTGGAGAACCGCACCAATACTGGCTCCCAAGGCGGTGCTAGAGGAGTTTTGTAATATCAGCGCGCCACCAGTTGCCATAGCGAGGTGACTTCCGCGGCGCGCGCGGCGTGAAGCGCATCATCTTTATCTTGGCTGCGCGGATGGTTTGGCTTTATGTCGGTTCGCCTCGCCACGCGCAAATTCGCTGCTTCAATCAGCGCAAGTAGTTCAGCGCGAGTTCGTAAGCCCAAATGTTCAGCAAGATCGGAAAGGATCAGCCAGCCTTCGCCATTCGGTTCCAAATGTTCGGCTAAGCCATTCAAAAAGCCGCGCAGCATCCGGTTATCAGGATCGTAAACCGCATGTTCCAGCGCCGAGCTTGGCCGCGCGGGAATCCACGGCGGGTTGCAAACGATTAGCGGTGCGCGGCCTTCGGGAAAAAGATTGGCGGCAATCACCTCACCTTGATTTGCAAACCCAAGTGTTGCGAGGTTTTCCTTCGCGCATTTGAGCGCACGCTGGTCTTGGTCGGTCGCGATTATTTTTTCTACGCCGCGGCGCGCGAGCACGGCCGCTAACACGCCTGTTCCGGTGCCGATGTCGAACGCCAGTGTCGTTGACGGCAACGGCATCTCGTTTACCAATGTCACATATTCAGTGCGTAGCGGCGCAAAGACGCCGTAGTGCGGATGAATACATCCGCCGGTGGCTGGAATGTCGATACCTTTCTTGCGCCACTCGTGCGCGCCGATGACGCCGAGCAATTCGCGCAGCGATGCGACGAATGGTTCGTCCGCCAAGCCGTAGGCGTCCGCGCAGGCTAGCGCAACATCCGGCGCGCGACGCAGATTGATGCGGTAGTCGTCCTCGAAATTAAGCAACAGCATGCCGAGGGTTCGCGCGCGCTGCGCTTGCGCTTGGCGATATTGATTGAACGCGTCGATCGGTGATGCGGCGGGCTTGTTTTTCTTCCGATCAACGCGCCGAGCGAGCGCTTGCAGTAATTGCTTGGCGTTCTGAAAATCGCCACGCCACAACATCGCCGTGCCTTCGCTGCCAAGACGATATGCGGCATCGGCGGTCAATTGATCATCGGCAATGGCGACGCTTTTCGGCGGCGCAACGTCACTTTCCGAGCGCCAGCGCGCGGACCGCTGCGCGCCTGCTTCGATCCAATGGATAGTTGAGTCTTCGATCATAGAATGGCGATTATGCCTTGAAGACATTGTTTGTCATTCCGGCGAAGGCCCGAATCCATAGTGTGCTGGAAAGTTTAAATGCCGAATGGATTCCCGCCTACGCGGGAACGACAAATGGAGAGGTTGTCGATATTTTTTCGATAGCGGAATGTGAAAGTCCCAATTGGTTTGAAAAATAAGATGCTAGGCCGCTCCTTAGTAGGGACGACGTGCATATCCTTCGACTTAATTTTTAAACCGAGTAGTGCGCAAACGCCTGGATTACTTTTCCAGCATCATTGAAATGAAAAACCTCCGCAGCCATCCCGCCCGCGCCGCGATAGTAAATGGTGATGCTATTAACACCGGCTAACGTCGTCACCCAATCGAAATGCAAATCTGGATTCAGCGCGAGCACCTTAGTCCAATACGCGCCCACCGCGTCCTTGCCCTTCAATGTTCCGCTAACAACGCCGGCAATTTGCGCAATGAGCGGCGAGGACATTTCGAAATCGTCGCTGTAGTGGGACAAGATGCGATCAAGGTCATGGCTGTTCCACGACTCAATCCATTCGGCTGCAAAATGGTCTGCGAAGAGTTTGTCGATCATGGGTCATTTTAACGCCGTTGGGAAATCAACGTAACCCACTTGGGGAAGCTCTGATTTATTCCGATTTCATCGCAATTGTGCCCGGCAAGGGCCAAGGAACGGTTCGCCGCTCTTCCTACATCATTCCCAATTGCGTCGGCAACCACAGCGATAGCGGCGGCCAATAGGTTACGAGGAGCAAAAATAACAGCATGGTCAATAGCCATGGCCACACCGCAATGGTCAGTTCTGTAATACCCATTTTCGTAATGCCGCTTGCAACATAAAGATTTAAACCCACCGGCGGGTGGCACATGCCGATTTCCATGTTGACGACGATCAGAATACCGAAATGTATCGGGTCGATGCCGAGCTGCATCGCGACCGGAAACAATATCGGTGCGAGGATCAACACGATAGACGAGGGCTCCATGACGTTGCCGGCAAGTAGCAGTAACAAATTCACCATCAACAAAAATCCCATCGCGCCAAGGCCCATGTCGAGCAGCCATTGCGCCATCGCCTGTGGAATATTTTCGTAGGTCATTAGGAATGAAAACAGCACCGCGTTGGTGATGATGTACAGCAACATCGAGCTCATGCTGGCGGAATCGAGCAGGACTTTTGGGATTTGTTTGAGATTCAAATCTTTGTAGACGAATACCGCGACGATGAAGGCATACACGGCGCTCATCGCGGCGGCTTCTGTACCTCATGACCCCAACGACAATCGTGACCCCGCTTCGCCAGTCAGCATGCCGAGTCCGGGAAAATGCCGAGTCGGGTTCTGATGGTTGGCGAGCCGCGCCC
>JANOGO010000155.1:0-7501 GCA_031406045.1 Pseudomonadota bacterium | reverse complement strand
TTGGCAAAGAGGCGGTGGAAGGAATTTACGGCGTACATACCGCTGCGAATCCTTATTTGGACGATCCGAATCCGCTGGTGCGCGAGTGGGCCGGCAAATATAAGGCAAAATTCAGCGAAGACGCCACGGTGTTCTCCGTTTATGGTTATTACATGATGGATATTTTTGCGAAAGCCGCGGAAAAAGCGGGCGCGAATTTGACCACCGATACATTTAACAACGCGATGGAAACGACAAAATTTCCCCCGGATATGTTTGGTTCGCCGGAATGTTCGATTACGAAAACCGATCGTTTGTGCAACAGCAAGGTTCGCCTCGCGCAGATCAAGGGTGGGCGCTGGGTGTCGATTTCCGATTATTTTGCGGCGGAATAAGTTTCCGGTCGGCAAAAGTATAATGCCTGGAGAGCCAGTATCCGTGCGGTTCTTCAGGAATTTCTCGTAGACAAAAAAGCACATCAGTGATTTCCCGACTGGACAGAGCATGAATCAGCAAATAGTAGGTTTCGCCGGCGTCGGCCGCATGGGCGCATTAATGGCGCCACGCTTAATCACCGCGGGGCATGTCGTTCACGTCTTCGATATCAGCGCTGAGGCAATCGGCGCGATGGAAAAATTGGGCGCGCAAAAAGCGTCGTCGGTCGCCGATCTTGCTGATAAGACTGACATTATCTTTTTGAGTTTGCCGAATCCGGAAATCGTCCAAAGTGCGGCCCTCGGAAAAAATGGTGTTCTCGATGGTAAACGGGTTAAACGCGTTGTCGATTTTTCTACCATCGGCCCGCGCATGGCGGGACTCGTTGCGAACGCGCTCGCGGTGAAAGAGATTATCTATGTCGATGCGCCGGTCAGCGGTGGACTAAAAGGCGCTCGCGACGGCACGCTGGCGGTAATGGTTGCGTGCGCGAAGCCGGTATTCGCGGAGCTTGAGCCGATTCTGAAAATATTCGGCAAGCCATTTCATTTAGGCGAAACAGCGGGGCAAGCGCAGACCATGAAGCTGGCGAATAATTTGCTGGCGGCCGCCGCGATCGCGTTGTCGTCAGAGGCGATGGTGATGGGCGTGAAAGCGGGTCTCGATCCAAAAGTAATGCTGGAGGTTTTGAATACCAGTACGGGTCGCAACAGCGCGACGCAAGATAAATTTCCTAAATCTATTTTGCCCGGCACGTTCGATTTCGGATTCGCGACGGCGTTGTCCTACAAAGACGTCAAACTCTGCATCGACGAAGCCGAGGCGATGGGCGTGCCGATGATTTGCGGCGCGGCGGTGCGGCAGATGTTGGCGGTAACGAATGCGATGTATGGCCCGGATTCGGATTTCACGTCGATCTGCCGCGTCGTCGAATCGTGGGCAGGCGTTGAAGTGCGTGGCTGATCGCTTCGCGGCCGAACCGCTCGCGGCGCGCATCGCGCGCGAAGTCAACGCGACGTCGCTAGACGATCTGCCATCGGAAGTCATCGATAAAGCCAAACTGTGCTTGATGGATTTGATCGGCTGCGCGTTTGAATCGCGCGCGCTGCCGTGGAGCCGCCAGGCTGTTAGTTTGGCGCAGGATTTACAAAACGGCGCATCGATCATCGGCACATCGATTGTCGCGAGCGAGGGCGATGCCGCGTTCGCCAATGCGGTGATGGGCCACGGCCTGGTGCGCGAGGACATGCATTCCGGCAGCATCAGCCATTTGGGAATTGTTGTGTTGCCGGTGTTGCTCGCACTCTCGCAAAATCGCCGCGTCAACGGTCGTGATTTCATCATGGCGGCGGTTGCCGGTTACGAAGTGGGCGGGCAGGTTGGCCGCGCGTTGATGGACGCCGACGTTGCAAAAATTCATCGGCCGACGGGAATTAGCGGTCCGGTTGCCGGCGCCGCGGCCGGCGCGCGAATGCTTGCGCTCAACAACGAGGCGATGACGAGCGCGATTGCGCTGGGCGCGAACACCACGCTCGGTTTCAATCAATGGGCGCACACCGGCGGCAGCGAAATGTTTTTTCAGGTGGGCTTTGTCGCACGCAACGCCGTCAGCGCGGTTCGTTTGGCGGCAGCCGGTGCGTTTGCGTCGCCGTCGGCGTTGGATGGCGAAGCGGGATTATTCGCATCGCTGAATAAGCGCTCCGCCGCGGTGGGTGTCGCGATGTTCAAAAACCAACCGGAGATTTTGGCGGTTTACCACAAGCCAATCCCGGCCTGCAATTTCGCGCAGACGCCCTGCCAAGCGGCGCTGCGCTTGGCGCGCAATGAGCAAGTCAAGGTTGATCGCATCGCGTCGATTAAGGTGCGCGTATCGCGCGCCGGTGCGTTGTATCCGGGCTGCGATTACTCCGGGCCGTTCGCACATATTCTGCAAGCCAAGATGAGCATTCAATACAACGTTGCCGCGGCGCTTTTGCTGCGCGATGTGTCAGAGAAGAATTTTGAGTTACTTGATGATCGCGCGCTGCATCGGCTCATCGGTATGACGTCATTAGAAATTGACGATTCGATGACCCGTGCTTATCCCGCGCTGCAAGGTGGCGAAGTGGAAGTTACCCATGTCGATGGTGCAGCATATCGGATACGTCTGGATAACGTCGTCAACGCAACGGCGGAGGATGTGCGGGAGCGATTTCGTGTGGCGGCATCGACTGTGATCGGCGATGAGCGAGCTGCAAAACTCGAGCAATTCATCGCTGCGCTGGATCAGCAAGAAGATGTTGCGTCACTAGGTTTACTTTATCGAACCGACGAAAAATAGCAGCAATTAATGGGCGAAATACAGGTAAAGCAAAAAAATATTAATCCCGATTGACAACAACGCAATGGCCCGCCACAGCATCACCGGATCGCGTTCCATCAGCGGCATCGGATTCGGCGGCGGCAGCGGCCGCGAGGCGCCGCGTTCAATCGCCGCAAGTAATTCGTCGGTCGTTTCAAAACGGCGCTCGGGATCGCGCGCCACTGCTTTTAAAATCACATTTTCAAACCACGGCGGAATATCGGGCCGATAGCGTGTCGGGGGAATCGGCTCGCCGAATTTCGGCCGCTGAAACGGCTCGATTTCACCGTAGGGATATTTGCGCGTGAGCAGGTGATAGAGCGTAACGCCGAGCGCATACAAATCCATTTGTTCCGACGGCGCCGCGCCGGCATATTGCTCCGGCGCTATAAAGCTCGGCGTGCCCGCCTGAGCGCGAATGCGGTCTTGCGGCTCGTGACCGGAAATCGCAACGCCTAAATCAAGAATGCGCAATTCATCGTCGTTGCCCAGATGAATATTATCGGGTTTGATGTCGCGATGCAGGATCGAGCGCCGATGCAGCGCGCCGACGCCGCGAGCTAACTTGGTGGCAAGTTGCAAGGTTTCGGGGATAGTGAAGTGGAGGTCGGCATTCAGTTTTTGCTGTAGCGTCGCGCCTTCATGCCAGGTCATCAACAAATAAAGCGCGGTTCGCCGCTCGATTTTGACATTCACATGCTGCGGAAAAAACCGCGCAACCACGCGGCGCATCAGCCATTCTTCATGGGCCAGCGCAGCACGTTCGACATCGTCGTCGGACATTTCCGGCGTCAGCGTTTTCAGCACGTAGCTGTTGCCGCTTTCAGCATCGCGCACTTTGTACAGAATCGTCATGCGCGATTCGTGAAGAATTTCTTCGACCACGAAACCATCGATTTTGCCACCGACTTTGAGCCGCGGTGGTGGGTGTAGCGATTGCAGTTGCACGCTGTTATCGCTAAAGCTTGCTTCGGGAATCTGCAACACTTCGATAATCGCAGCGCTGACATTATCTTGCGAGCCTGCCGCGAGCGCGGCATCGCAGAGTTCTCGCGCAGACCGATCCAGATCGCCGGATTGTTGCAAATGTTGCGCCAGCATCTTATCGCCCAAGGGCTGCCAAACGCCGTCGCTGACTAATAAAAAGCGATCGCCAGTTTGTAATTCACCATCGCCATAGTCCAGATTCATATGCCGATCCAAGCCGATTGCGCGCGTGAGCACGTGACGCATTTCCGGCCGATCCCACACGTGGTCGCTGGTCAGGCGCGTCAGTTGTTGGTTACGCAGCAAATAAATTCGCGTATCGCCGATATGGGCAACGGTGTAGTAACGATGGCGCAACAATAAAACCGACAGCGTTGTCGCCATGCCGTCGCGTTCCGGATGGGCGGATGATTGTGCGACCAACCAGCGATTGATCGCATTCAACACCCGATCCATCGCGACCGGAATTTCCCAATCATCCGGTGTGGCGTAGTAGTCGGAGAGCAAGCCGCGCACGGTATATTCGGCCGCCTCGCGGCCGCCGTCGCTGCCGGACACGCCGTCGGCAATCGCAACGAGAATTCCTTTGCTGCTGAGCTCCGGTTCGCCGGGCAACACCATGCCGACGAAATCCTCGTTGCGTTCGCGCTTGCCTGTGACCGATGCGTAGCCGGAGTTAATTTTTAGTGGTGCTTGAGTCACTAGGAGTTGAGGATGGATTTTAAAGTGCCGCGCTTTCCCTCACCCTAACCCTCTCCCAGAGGGAGAGGGGATAGCATCCCTTCTCCCTTTGGGAGAAGGGTAGGGATGAGGGGCCGGCGGAAATTCTCCGAAATACTTTTGTTCAGTCTCGGTGCGCAGATTCAATTATGGCTGATTTCACTGACTCGTATTTTTCTAGTCGCATGTCTGAAAGCCTCATGGATAGGCGGCCTTCAGGTGTGCCATGCTGGGAGGCAAGCAGGAAGCGGCTGCTGGCGATGTGTGCAAATGAAATCAAATTCTCGCAGCAGTCAAATGCGCCGCGCCCCAGGTTGTGCGCCAGCGAGTTTTCACTCTGGTAAGTCCACCCAATGCGAGCATTGCTAATCCGGCAAAAATGAGAAATCCGAGTTGATAGCTGCCGGTAATTTGTTTCGAGTAACCCAGGCTCGACGCTAAATAAAATCCGCCCACGCCGCCCGCCATACCCACCATGCCGGTCATCACACCGATTTCTTTACGGAAGCGCTGCGGCACCAATTGGAACACTGCACCGTTGCCCATGCCTAGCGCCCACATCGCGAACATGAAGACAATCAACGCCATCCAAGCGGCCGGCAAGCCAAAACTGACAATCATCAAAAACGTCGCGGCTAGCACATACATGACGCTGAGCGATTTGATGCCACCGATGCGATCGGCGAGCCAGCCACCGAGCGGGCGCATCATCGAGCCCATGAAAACGCAGGCTGCGGTAAAGTATCCAGCCTCGACCGGGGAAAGTCCGTATTGCGTGTTGAAGTAAATGGTCAACGACGACGCCAGCCCGACGAAGCCGCCGAACGTGACGCTATAAAAAAACATAAACCACCACGCGTCTTTGTCGCGTAACACCTTGAGATATTCGGTCAGCGATTTCGCCGGCGGGCAATCGGGGCTGTCCTTCGCGACCAGCAAATAAAATACAAATACAATCGCCAGCGGAATAGCCGCCAACCCGATCACGTTGTTCCAGCCGAATGCGACTGCGAGCGAAGGCGCAAACAGCGCAGCTAACACCGTTCCGGAATTACCGGCACCGGCGATACCCAGCGCCGTGCCCTGATGTTCCGGCGGGTACCAGCGTGACGCCAGCGGTAACGCGACGGCGAAGGAAGCACCGGCCACGCCGAGGAAAATGCCGAGCGTCAGCACTTGCGCATAGGTGTGAATGCCAAAGTACCACGCGATGACGAGCGCGACGATGACAATGACTTGGCCGATCGCGCCGGCCATCTTCGGTTTGAAATGATCGACCATCACGCCCATCACGATGCGCAGCAGCGCACCGGCGAGCACCGGTGTTGCAACCATTAAGCCTTTTTGTGCGGCATCGAGATCGAGGTCTTTTGCGATTTGAACGCCCAAGGGTCCGAGCACGACCCAAACCATAAAACTCAAATCGAAGTACAAAAACGCAGCGAGCAGGGTCGACGGGTGTCCCGCTTTCCAAAACGATTTATTCATGGCAAATCCTAGACAGGTATCGAGTACTGTTTAGCAAGCCATGTGCCAGCTTAGTTTTTCAAACTCAAGGGGAAACAGAATTCGATTCGATGTCGAGCGAAATTGCGGGTTTTCCCACATCAAAAACAGTGTTGCCGATTTAGTGCACGATGAAGACGTTTTCGCGCCGTAAGAGTGCAAGTTAGTACGGCGCGCACCATTTTGATGCGGCGCAGCATTGGCATATTTCCCGTCAGCCCAGATAAAAATAGCGCGCAACAGAGGGAAAATGAGCAATCGCGCGAATGCTTCAGTTTTGTGCATGAATGGCATTGATCTTGCTAATTTATTATTCAAAGTGCTGTGACGCACACAATTAAATTAAAGTTGGGAGTCTTTCGATAGCATGAAGAAAATGAATTTAGTGATGGTTGGCAACGGCATGGCGGGCGTTCGTACGCTGGAAGAAATGCTCAAGATCGCGCCGGACCAATACAACATCACCGTGTTCGGTGCCGAGCCTTACGCTAACTACAATCGCATTTTGCTGTCGCCGGTGCTCGCCGGCGAGCAAACCATTGACGACATTATGTTGAACGATGTCGATTGGTATAAAGCCAACAACATCACGCTGCATCTCGGCAAGAAAATCGCGCGCATCGATCGCATCAATCGAACGGTCATCGCCGAAGATGGCACGATTGCGCCTTACGATCGTCTGTTGCTGGCGACCGGTTCCAATCCGTTCATCCTGCCGGTGCCAGGGCGCGACCTGCATAACGTCATTAGCTATCGCGACATTCACGATACCAATCGCATGATCGAAGTGTCGGCGACGGGTAAACATGCCATCGTTATCGGTGGCGGCTTGCTTGGCTTGGAAGCAGCGAATGGTTTGATGTTGCGTGGTATGGATGTCACCGTCGTGCATTTGATGCCTTGGCTGATGGAGCGGCAGTTGGATAAGTCCGCCGGCCAGTTGCTGCAAAAATCCTTGGAACAACGTGGGCTGAAGTTCATGATCGAGACCCAAACCGAAGCGATTCTCGGCAACGATGATGGCGTGGTTCGCGCGATACGTTTCAAAGATGGCGTGGAGTTGCCGGCGGATCTCATCGTGATGGCGGTTGGCATTCGCCCGAACACCGAGCTCGCGGAATCGGCAGGTCTGCATTGCAACCGCGGCATCGTCGTGAACGACACGATGCAAACCTTCGACCCGCGCATTTACGCCGTCGGCGAGTGCGTCAGTCACCGCGGCATTGCCTACGGCTTAGTTGCGCCGCTGTTCGAAATGGCGAAAGTGGCGGCAAATCATCTGGCTTTGATGGGCATCGGCCGCTATTCCGGTTCGGTGACATCGACCAAGCTGAAAGTGACGGGAATCGATCTATTCTCGGCCGGCGAATTCAATGGCGGCGAAGATACTGAAGAAATTCTATTGACGGACACGGTTGGTGGCGTTTACAAAAAACTGGTGATCCGTAACGACGTGCTGGTGGGCGGCGTGTTGTATGGCGACACCGTCGATGGCGCTTGGTATTTTAAGTTGATTCGCGAAGGCAAAAAGAT
>JANOGO010000147.1:0-11911 GCA_031406045.1 Pseudomonadota bacterium | reverse complement strand
CAAGCAGAGCCGCCGACGCAGGTCGAAGCGGCCGCCCCTGAAGAAGCGGCCCCGACCGAAGGCGCGCCCGCCCCGGCACCCGCGCCCGCCCTTGCCCAAAGCCACCCAGTATTGATGCGCCTCTCCAGGCATTTACCATGCGGCCGCCAACAAAATGTAGGGTGGGTCAAGCGGAGCGGACCCACCGAACCAACTCATTCGAATTTCATTGCGCCATGCGCTTGAGGTCTTTTACCAACATGTAAAGATGATAAGGATCGGTAGGGCTGGGTTCGAAGTTGAAATGTTCGTAGAAAACCCGTGCGGATTCATCTTTCGCATGTACCAGCATTGCGCGCAAACCACCGATTTCGGCTGCGCGGACAGTTCGCGCTAATGCGTCTTTAAGCAATCCCTGCCCAAGACCTTTCCCCTGAAAGTGCTGACCGATTGCAAGGCGCGCCAAGATCATCACCGCAATGGGATGTCGAGCCAACCCTTTCTTGATGCGTTCCGGCGTTTGTTCATGCCCAACCGAACCGAAGGCGAGGCTGTAATATCCGACGACGGTGGTTCCCTGACAAGCAACATATGTCTGGGCGCTCTGTGCCTGCTGATTGGCTAGTGCGAAGCGGGTGAGAAAGCGATTGAGTTCTTCCTTGCCACAATCGAACAGTGAGAGATCGTGGTCGCCCCGCAGTTTCTCAATTGCGAAGGCCAACATTACTCAAACGCACTGCGCGTTTTGAGTAGTTTCTCCAACCGAGGCTTTTTCTTGGGCTTAGCATCAAGGGCTTCCAGAAAAGCCGCCCATTGCTTTTTGTCGAGCAAAAACTCGCGACGATCCGCTAATGCCTCAACCGCTGCGGTTTGCGCGCTATCCAGCACGAATTCACTAACGGATTTCTGACGTGCCGCCGCCGCACGTTGCAGCAGCGCTTTGGCAGTGGCACTGACTCGTAAATCAATGCGCTCTTCTTTCGGTTTTGTTTTGGCAATTGCGGTCATGGCAGCATCTCTAATGTAGTTTCATGATGTTAGCATCCGTACGTTGTCAGTACAACAAAAATCTAACTCGCCGGTTGCGATATTTGGCTGAGTAATGATTAACTGCCCCCACGAATCGGATTGCGGCGACGTCGCGCTTTATCAATATTCGCCGGAGTTGGATACGGTTTTTGTGCTGGCGATTCGCCGCCAGCGCGAAGCGGGATATAACCATTGAGAGTGACGAAGTAAATAATGCCTGAAGAGCCGCCCGGATACTGCCGTTCCAGGCACTCTGTGCTGAAAGGCAAGCAGGATGCGGCGCTCAGGCCGTTGCTATTTTGCAGATGGGTGGGAAACTAATTCCAAAGATCGGCTAACCGTACGCGAATGTTCGCCGCCAATTGCGGCGAAAGCGTCGCTGCTTCGTCTGCAATCGAGACGTTTTCATACGCGCCATTTTTCGCAAGCGAATGCACTTCCACGCACTTGTTTTGACAATCGACAATCCAAAGTTCCGGCACGCCGGCGCGCGCATACAGCGGCGCTTTGATTTTGCGATCGTATTGATAAGTACTGTCCGAAACTTCGATTATCAGCAACGCGTCTTTGAAATTCGGCACATCCCGCGAGCCGCGCACATATCGCGCCAAAACTAAATCCGGTTGAGGTTCCGAAGTGCGGTCAAGTCTGAGAGGGTTTTGCACGTGCACCAGCTGCGACACGTCGCATTGCCGTGCAAGGACCATGGTCAGTACGGAAACGACGGTTGCGTGCTCTCCCCCAATTGGCGCCATTTCGACCAACTCCCCTTCAATTAATTCGACGCGATCGTCCTCATTGAGAATTCCTGCGTCACCAAGGCGGTGATATTCGTCCACATCGAATTTACGCTTTCGCAGCGTTACGGCATCGGAGATCGATCCCATGGATTGCCCCTGCATTTGCGAAAAGAAATTTCATTATAGAACTTTCTTTCCAGTTGAAGCGTTTCGTTATCACCAAAGCGCATTCCCTAATCCAGTAAACGTGTGCGAGCCGATCTTCGCGTAATCCCGCAATTCCGCGCGTAGTGCATTTCTCAAACCCTTATGCTCTAATTGTCGTGGTATTGCCTAGATGAGTAACCTGCGAAAAATATTAAGGGACAACGAGTAATGACTGAACCCACGATTATTTGTCCAAGCTGCAAAACAGAAATCAAACTTACCGAGTCACTGGCCGCGCCATTAATAGAGTCTACGCGCCAGCAATTTGAGCAGAAACTTGCGCAGAAGGATCACGATATTGCGGCGCGCGAGCAAGCGATGCGCGAGAAGGAAAAGCAACTGATCGATACCAAGAACAAACTGGATGAGCAAGTTGCCGATCAGGTTGCGACACAATTGAAAATTGATCGGACACGAATTGTTGCGCAAGAGAGCGCGAAAGCAAAGCAGGCCGCAGCAGTCGATCTTGAGCAAAAAGTCCGCGAAGTCGCCGACTTGCAGGAAGTGCTTAAAAGTCGCGAAGAGAAATTGGCCGAAGCGCAGATGGAGCAAGCCGCACTGATCGTAAAACAACGCGAATTAGATGATGCCAAACGTGAACTCGAACTCACCGTTCAAAAGCGCGTGCAACAAGGACTCGACGCTACCCGCCAGCAAGCGAAAAAAGAAGCCGAGGATGCACAAAGACTCCAGGTGGTGGAATGGGAGCAGAACACCGCCGCGTTGAAAAAACAGATTGAGGATCTCAAGCGCCGGGTCGAGCAAGGCTCGCAGCAATTGCAGGGCGAAGTGCAGGAACTGGAACTCGAAAACATTTTGCGCGCCAAATTTCCTTTTGACGCGATCGAACCTGTACCCAAGGGCGAATACGGCGGCGATGTACTGCACCGTGTCGTCGGCGCGGGCGGTCAATCCGGCGGCACCATTTTGTGGGAATTCAAGCGCACCAAGAACTGGAGTGACGGGTGGCTGACAAAACTTCGCGATGATCAGCGGACTGCAAAGGCGGAAATTGCCGTGATCGTGAGTCAAACTTTGCCGAAAGGCGTTGAGACCTTCGAAATGGTCGAAGGCATTTGGGTCACACACCCGCGTGCCGCATTACCGGTGGCGATGATATTGCGCCAGTCATTGCTGGAGCTTGCCCTTGCACGGCAGGTCACCGAAGGTCAGCAAACCAAAACGGAAATGGTTTACCAGTACCTGACCGGCCCGCGCTTCCGCCAGCGTGTGGAAGCTATCGTCGAAGCGTTTTCCACGATGCAGGAAGATCTCGACAAGGAAAGAAAAGTCATCATGAAACAATGGGCCAAACGAGAGGAACAAATTGAACGGGTGATGGGGGCGACAGTTGGTATGTATGGGGACTTGCAGGGGATTGCGGGAAAATCGATTCAGGAGATTGCGGGACTGGAGTTTCCGGCTCTTAGTGTCAGCAATCCCAATGCCGAGCAATCATGACCGTTAGCACCACTCCTCCCAAGCAAAAATCGGCACTCCACGAAATTCTTAACTGGTCTGTGGATCGGGCTGAATGGCAACGTGATGCTTTGCGTCGCATTATCGAGAACGGAACTCTTGCCAAGACGGATATCGAGGAGCTTGAGCGCATCTGCCGATCCAAACTAAAACTCGAAACTGTAAAACCCGCACCTATGGCCTCTGCTCCGCTCACGGCAGCGCACTTGCCGCCTGCGCCGAGAGTAGCCGATTCCGTATCCCTCGTATCGATTAGCGACATGAAGAATGTCAATCGCCTTACTTATGGATCAACCATTCCGTTTGGGGTGGACACTGGCATGGCCATCATCTATGGAGGAAATGGCGCCGGAAAATCGAGCTACGCGAGAGTACTAAAGAAGGCATGCCGCGCAAGAGGAGCACCTCCCAACATAAGTTCGAATGCGTTTCTGCCGCCAACAACCAAGCCAGCCTCCGCAAATATTGCTTTCAAAATAGGTTCCACGGAAGTGTCGGTGTCCTGGGCCGATGGTGTAACAGCGGACCCTCGTTTGGCTAATGTCTTTGTGTTTGACTCTTTCGCGGCCGATCACTATGTGAGCGCGGATAGCGCAGCGGCATTCACTCCTCACGGACTCGATGTTTTGCCAACACTATCGAAGGCATGCGATGCGCTTGCCGAGCGACTTAAGCTAGATATTGCTCAATGGCAAACGGCGATTAATGGCACAAGCGCAAACTGGAAATACGAAGCAACAACTGAAGTCGGCAAATGCATTCAAAAACTATCGGCCACTACCCAAGAAGTGGTTATAAACAGCCTCGCAGGACTCGATCAGAAGCAGACTAGTAAGCTTCTGACCCTCCGCGACGCGCTGAAGGCTAATCCGTTGCAAAAAGCGATGGAGACGAGAGCATCTATTGCCAGACTTGAATCGTTCGCAAAGCGAATCAATAGTGCGTCAACCGAACTGGCTGATAAGATAATTGAGCAAATCAGGAAGCAACTTGAAAATGCAAAAGCTGCGGATAGCGCTGCTAAAGCTTTTGCAGCAGGCCAGTTTGATACTTCATTTTTAGCTGGTACGGGGTCGGATTTATGGCAAGTTTTGTGGGAGGCTGCGCGCACGTACTCCAATTTGGAGGCCTACGCAGATAAAGCTTTCCCGGTCGTTTCGGATGATGCACGCTGTGTTCTTTGTCAACAGAACCTCGATGACGCGGCCTCAAAAAGGCTTTCGCGTTTTGATATTTTTTGCAAAGATCAAAGCCAGCAGCTCTCAGCGCAGGCAGAACAAGCCCTTACGATAAAACTAAACAAACTCAACCTCATTACGCCGCTCGCACCAGAACTAGAAAAGGTCGATGCCGATCTTGCAACTCTTACCGCCGAACAGCGCATGCTGGTATCAGATTTCACCGCCAAAGCAGATACGCGACTAAAACAAATCAAGGAATGTCTCACCAGTAGAAACTGGGAGTCCCCCAATGGAGTTACAGCGTCACCTGAACCAATCGTCAGGGGCATCATGACAAACCTTGAGGCCCGTGCCAAAACTGAGGAGTCGGCGCACGATCCCAATACCCGCAAGAAATTAGAGGCGGAACGCCGGGAATTAGACGCGCGCGAATGGCTATCTGGTGTCAAAGCCGATGTACTCGCACAGATAGGAAGATTCAAGGCTATTTCCGAGTTGGAGTCATGCGGAAAGGATTTGAAAACCGCCTCAATTACGGCGAAGAGTAGTCAACTCACGCAGCTATTTGTGACCGATGCCTTTCAGAAGAGATTCAAGATTGAGCTAGACAAGCTCGGACTCAGAACCTTGGATGTAGTGCTGGAACCGGTGCAAGGGAAAAAGGGCGAAACAAAGTTTGGCTTAAGGTTAGTGGCAGCAGGCAATAGCAAAGTAATGGAGGTTGCCAGTGAGGGGGAACAACGCTGTATCGCATTAGCAGCATTCATGTCAGAGCTATCCCAAGCCTCTCATCAGTCGGCATTAGTTTTCGACGATCCCGTCTCGTCATTGGACCATTGGCATCGGGAACGGATCGCTGCACGCCTCGTAGCCGAGGCCAGCGACCGGCAGGTCATAGCATTTACCCATGATGTTGTGTTTCTGAACGATCTTCTGGCATTCGCAGAAAAAGCCACGATCGCGCCGCATGTTCTTACCCTCGAATGGGATGAAGGCGCTCCTGGAAAATATATCCAAGGTCTTCCATGGGATAGCAAGAAGCCCCTTGAATGCCTGACAGAGCTTGAAATTAACCAAAAGACCATCAGCGAAAAATGGAATCCTCAACCCAATGCGGTAAACATTGAAGCGATGCGCCATGCCTATTCTCGGCTACGCTCAACCCTGGAAAGAATTGTCGAGGTTGAGCTTCTCGACGGAATTGTCTGTCGCTTTGAGTCTCAAGTTAATGCAGGAAAGGTAAACAGTCTGATCGGTGTGACGCAAGGGGAATGCGATGAAGCAAAACGACTTCTTCAAAAGTGCCACAAGATAACTGACGCGCATGCACCTTCGACATCAGCTATTCCGACCCCAGAGGATTTTTTGACGGACATCACTTCTGCGAGTCAGCTAATTAAAGACATCAGAGAGCGAAAAAAACGGAATCAAGCGTCGGTCGGTGGAGCGCAATAAAGATGGCAATCAAGCAAAAACTAGAAATCACAAAAATCCGCAATGAAACTCCCCTACACTTGGTTTCAAATTTGAGTGAGCACGAAGCGCATCATTTTGTTATGTGCCTGAAGAGCCGCTTGGATAAATGTTCTACAGGTATACCCCGCCACGAGCCAAGCAGGGCGGGCCTTCTGGCAAGGGTCTTTCTAAAATTTAACCCAGCACAGCCATCCCATGCCGCACAGCAGGCCGTTTGCCAATCTCATCAAACCAGCGCTTAACATTCGGAAATTGATTGAGGTCGGTCTTCTGCCATTCGTGACGGGCGACTGATCAGCGGCGACACAGATATTGCCAATGGGGTGCGTACGCTCTGTAAAACGCATCGTAAGTCAGTTAAACTGGTCAATCAAGACACGCGATTGGGATAAATTTGATGGACTGGCGCGAACGAATTGTTACTGATGCGGATACCTGCGGTGGTCGCCCTCGCGTTAAGGGTACTCGAATTTCCGTTGAGTTCTTGCTAGGACTTAAGGCCGCCGGTTGGAGCGAAGATCAGATTCTCGACAATTATCCCCACCTCACGCGCGATGATCTCCAGGCTGTATTCGCTTACGCGCAATCGATTCTCGAAGACGAAAGTTTCTTGCCTTTAGCCCGTGCCGGCTAAACTTCTGGCTGATGAAAATATCCCCGCTCGGATGATCGATGCGCTCCGGGCGGAAGGATTCGATGTACTTTCAATTCAGGAAACTACCCCGGGTATTTCCGATGCTAACGTTTTACGCTTGGCGGTCGATCAAGCGCGAATTCTATTAACGTTTGATCGCGACTATGGCGAACTCATTTTTAGGCAAGGGTTCGCGCCGCCTATTAGTGTTATCTATTTCCGCTCGTTCCCTTCCAATCCTTACGAAGTAAGCGACACGGTGATTTCTTTGCTTCGAGAGTCAGAATCTCTGGCCGGAGCGATATTGGTGATCACGCGCCAAGGCATTCGGCGCCGAAACTTTCAAAAAAAGTCTAACGAATAACTAACCCGGCACAGCCATCCCACGCTGCACCGCAGGCCGTTTCCCAATCTCCTCAAACCAGCGTTTCACATTCGGAAATTGATTGAGGTCGGTCTTGTGCCATTCATAGCGCGCGACCCAGGGGTAGGTGGCGATGTCGGCGATGGAATAAAAATCGCCGGCTAGGAATTTATTCTTAGCGAGTTGCGTATCCATCACGCCATAAAGCCGATCGGTTTCGGTTTTGTAGCGCTCAATCGCGTAGGGTACTTCTTCTTTTGCGGCGCGCAAGAAGTGATGCGTCTGACCGAACATCGGGCCGACGCCGCCCATTTGAAACATCAGCCACTGAAACACGTGATAGAGCTGCGTCCAATCGGGCGGTAAAAATTTTTGGTAATGCTGCGCCAAGTAAACGAGAATCGCGCCGGATTCGAATAGCGTGATCGGTTTACCGTCAGGGCCGTTGGAATCGATAATCGCGGGAATTTTTCCGTTCGGATTAATCGCTAAAAACTGCGGCGTGAATTGATCGCCGTTGCCGATTTCGATTTTGTGGACGTTGTAGGCCAAGCCACATTCTTCCAGCATGATGGAAACCTTGCGGCCGTTCGGCGTGGTCCAGGTGTAGAGATCGATCATCGGCGATTTTTTTGAGTGAGTGAAACGAACGTTGCTTGCGGATCGAAATTGGATAGATTCAAATCGAGCCAATACAGCGACAGGATTTCATCGAACACGGCGGCAGGAAAACCCTTGCGATTGCCGCGTTCGTCGACGATGAGTTGATAGCAAAACGGTTCAAACATCGGCGTGTGCCAGCGTTTGAGGAATTCTTCCGTGATGCGCGGAAAATGTTGCTCGA
The DNA here is from genome assembly GCA_031406045.1 of Pseudomonadota bacterium. Classification (GTDB taxonomy): domain Bacteria; phylum Pseudomonadota; class Gammaproteobacteria; order Burkholderiales; family JALYOK01; genus JALYOK01. Next base: position 3,978 of record JANOGO010000147.1, on the reverse strand, counting down.
GTTCGGAGGTATAAGTGTTGTCGGCCATGGGCGGAGTTAGTCGACTCAGAGAGAGTCGATCCGCCGTAATATTACTGGATTACAACGCTTTAGGGTAGGGTTCTAAACGAATTTATGCAATTCGGTAAGTGGACTTATCGACAACGGTGCGTTTGCCCAGCCGATAGTCGTGAATCTCGGTCAAAAACATCATTTCTTCCAGCACGTCAAACGGGAAACCTTGGCGGTCGCCGCGTTTATCGATCATCAGCGTGTGCAGATACTCGGGGAAATCCGGCGCGCCCCACAGCAGCGTGATTTTATCGACGATGCGAGGGAAGCGTTTCTCAAGGGCAGAAACGTAGTTTGGATCCTTTGGATCAGATTTTTTCTTGTAATAGTTTTTCATTGATCACTATCCGTCGGGCAGCAATAACGAGAATATAGAACAACTACAAGGAATTGCAATAGGGTGGCTAGGTTTGGGCAGCGATGAATTTCTGTAGTGCGCCAAGCTGTGCGGCGCGAATTTGCGCGGGAATTTCCGCTGCGCTGGGCGCGCTGCGGATGGCCGCTTGCGTATCGAGCGCTACCAGCGCCGCGTGCGCACGGCGCAAGTGGCCGATTTCAGGCGCAAGATCGGTTTGCGCGAGATATCGACTTGCCGCGAGTAAATCAAAAAACCGCACCGGGCGGCGAATCGCGTCGGCACCTAACAACAGTGCGAGTAATGGCTCGGCCTCTAAATCGCGCGCATTGGCGATGGTTTGCGACCAACGCTGCGCTAACTTCGCTAAGTCCGCGCACGGGCTTGGCACGCGTAGACGAGTCGATACCAATTGCGTAGAAGATGCCTGGGGATCCGCTCTGGGAGCGGCTTCCAGGGCATCGATTGCGGCGATAAGTGTCGCGTAACGCACCGCCAGCGTTGCTTTATCTGCCGCGGCGCGATCGAGTTTTTGCAGCCCACGATCGCCCGGCGCGAGGCGCGAAAATTCCGGCACAATGCGATGCAGCGCGTCTGCTTCGAGCAAGGTTTCAAACATCCGCGACGGTTTGGCTTCCACCAACCCTTTGGCGAATTCCTGCCAAACGCGCTCAGCCACCAAGCTATCGACTTCGCCATTCGCCGCCATCGCGCGCATCAACGTCATTGTCTCGGGTGCGACATTGAAATCCTTAAATCGCGCGGCAAATCGCGCGACACGCAGCACCCGCACCGGATCTTCGGCAAACGCCGCGCTGACATGGCTCAACACTCTATCGCGCAAATCGCGCTCGCCGCCGTAGGGATCGATAATCTCACCGTTTTCGTCCTTGGCGATCGCATTGATGGTCAAATCGCGCCGCATGAGATCTTGCTCCAATGTCACGTCCGGCGCGGCGTAAACCTGAAAGCCATGGTAGCCGCGCGCGGTTTTGCGCTCGGTGCGGGCGAGCGCATATTCCGCGTGGGTCTGCGGATGCAAAAACACCGGAAAGTCCTTGCCGACCGGCTTATAACCCAGGCGCGCCATCTCTTCCGGCGTGCTGCCGACGACGACATAGTCCCGATCTTTCACCGGCAAGCCGAGCAACTCATCGCGCACGGCGCCACCTACTTGGTAGATTTTCATCGTTCTCTTTGTATGCACTTCTGCCATAGGTCGTGCTGTTCCCTCACCCTAACCCTCTTCCAGAGGGAGAGGGGATAAATTCCCTTCTCCCTCTGGAAGAAGGGTGGGGATGAGGGGGGAGCTTGTTAGAACGCGAAACCGACACTAACAAATTCCCGATACACTAACGTCTTTTTCACACGAACACCCGTTCGAAAGAAATATTTTTCATGCTCCGGCTGGGCGTTGCATTTCTCTGGTTACTCCATTTTCTCCCGTTTCCGGTGATCAGCGCCATAGGGCGCGCGCTCGGACGCGTAGTTTATTGGTCCGGCCAGGCGCGGGTTGCGCGAATCAATATCGAAGCTTGTTTTCCGGATATGGCAAAACCGGAACGCGAACGCTTGATCAAAACTCATTTCGCCTATCTGGGTGAGAGTGCGCTGGCGCTGGGGCTGTTGTGGTGGGCGCCGGCCGCGCGCATTGCAAGTTTGGTACAAGTCGAAGGCGCGGAGAATTATTTGCCGTTCCGAGGGAAAAAACCAGTGATTGGTTTTGCACCGCATTTCGTCGGTGTGGAATTGGGCACGATTCGCCTCGCGCTCGATTACGAAGCCGCTGCAATTTATAGCCGTCAGAAAGATCCGTATCTCAACGAGTTGTTACTAAAAAGCCGCACGCGCTTTAAACCGATCACAATGATCGCGCGCCAAGACGGTTTGCGTGGTGCGTTGCGCGCGTTGCGCGACGGGCTGACGTTGTACGTGCTGCCCGATATGGACATGGGCCGCCAAGATTCAGTATTCGTGCCGTTCTTCGGCATTCCTGCGGCGACGGTGCCGGTGTTGTCGCGCCTCGCCTCCGTGTCGCGCGCGGTGGTGATTCCGGCGATCACTCGTAGACGTGTGGACGGCAAAGGTTATATCGTGAAAATTTACGAGGCTTGGGAAAATTTTCCGACTGACGATCCGGTTGCCGATACGCGTCGCATGAACGAATTTCTCGAAGCGCGAATTCTTGAAATGCCCGAGCAATATTTTTGGATTCATAAACGCTTTCGCACGCGGCCGGATGATGAGGGTGGAAAGTCGTTTTATCCGTGAGCGAAAGTCGAAGCGTTTCGAAATGCCGTCGTTCCCGCGAAGGCGGGAATCCAGTGTCGTTCAGAGCAAAGACACTGGGTCCCCGCCTTCGCGGGGACGACGCTGTCGAGGTCCTACACTAGCGTGAACACCCGCTCGACAAAATTCGCCGCCGTCATGTTGGCCGCACTGTCGCTGGTGTGGGGCTATAGTTGGGTCACCAACAAAATCGGTATTCTACTTTCCAGCCCGTTTGATTTCGCGGCGATGCGTGTGGTGGTTGGTGCGATCGGCATGGTTTTACTCATGCTGATGCAAGGCCGCTCGCTGCGTTTTCAGCACGGCAAATTCAACGCGCTGATCGGCTTGCTGCAGACCTTTGCTTTTTTCCTATGTACCTCGTGGGCGACATTGCATGCGGGCGCGGGAAAAACCTCGGTGCTGGTATTCATCATGCCGTTTTGGACGTTGCTCCTCGCCTGGATTTTTCTCAGTGAGCGCATTCAAGGGTTGCAGTGGGTCGCCGTTATTCTGGCATTTGCAGGCATGCTTTTGATCGTCGCGCCATGGGAATTTCACGGCAGTTTGTTGAGCAGCATGCTCGGCGTACTTGCCGGCATAATCTGGGCGGCCACATCGATTTTGATCAAGCGTTACAGCAAAGATCACGCACTCGATGTGTTCTCGATGACCACATGGCAACTCGTGATCGGCGCGATTCCACTGATCGTGGTTGCCGCCGCCGTGCCATCCGCGCCGATTCAATGGACCTGGACCTTGATCGCCTGTTTGTTCTTCAGCGGCTTCGTCGCCACGGCGCTCGGCTGGGTCATCTGGATGTATATTTTGGATATTCTTCCCGCCGGCACCGCGAGCCTGAGCACACTGGCGATCCCAGTGATCACCGTGATAGGCGCCGCGTTGCAGCTCGGTGAATTTCCCGCGCGCCACGAAATTCAGGGCATGTTGCTGGTCGCGGCGGCGTTGGCATTGTTGTCATATCTCGGCGTGCGCCAACATCGGCGCGATGATCCGGTGCTGGGTCAGGAATAATTTTCGCCAAAGTCTAGTGCAGTGCTTCGGAATTATGGTTCCAACATCGTCTTGTAACGCCGCCGCGCTTCTTCTTCCTTCACTACGTCGTCGATCTCGCGCATCACGGCGCGCACATCGGGCGTTGATGTTGGCCGTTGAAATTTGCCCGTTAGCGCAACATCCGGCGTTAACCCGCCGCTCTCGAACAGCGCCCAAATTTCCTTACCGTAACTCGTCGTGCCAAGCTCCGGCGCGAATTGACTAAAGTACGTCGTGAGATTCTCGAC
>JANOGO010000135.1:0-3693 GCA_031406045.1 Pseudomonadota bacterium | reverse complement strand
CCCCAAGGCTCGCAAGCGAGGTGTATTTCCAGTTTTCGTGTTTTGTTGTCGGAAAACCAAGCTGGGCGAATTGCTCGATCGCGCGATCGCGCGAATTTTTAAGCCAGGGTAAATTCGCGCCGGCAAGTTGCGCCGATTGCTCTCGGAACACGCCGAGGTAATGCTCGCGCGCATTGAAAACGGCCGTCACGCTCATGCTGCTTGCGCCTTCAATTCTTTCTCGATCCAGCCGTAACCCTTGGCTTCCAATTCCAGCGCCAACTCCTTGCCACCGGATTTGACGATGCGTCCATGGGCTAACACGTGCACGAAATCCGGCACGATGTTATCGAGCAAACGCTGATAATGGGTCACGACCAGCATTGATCGTTCGGGCGTGCGGTTGGCGTTGACGCCGGCCGAGACGACTTTCAGCGCATCAATATCCAGGCCGGAATCGGTTTCGTCGAGAATCGCGAGCTTCGGTTCCAACACCGACATCTGCAACACTTCGTTGCGCTTTTTCTCACCACCGGAAAAGCCCTCGTTCACCGCGCGGGAAATGAAGCTCTGATCGATCTGCATCATCTTCATTTTCCCTTTCACCATTTTCAGAAAATCGATGGCGTCCAGATCCGATTCGCCGCGATGACGGCGAACAGCGTTCAGCGCGGCCTTGAGCAAATTGATGTTCGACACCCCGGGGATTTCCACCGGATATTGAAACGCGAGAAAGATGCCTTCGCGTGCCCGCTCTTCGGTTGCCATCGCGAGCAAATCTTTGCCGAGATAAGTGACCTCACCAGCGGTAACGACATAACTTTCGCGCCCGGCCAACACATTGGCGAGCGTAGATTTACCTGAGCCGTTCGGCCCCATGATGGCGTGGACTTCGCCGGGATTAATGGTCAGATTAATGCCGCGCAAAATATCTTTGCTGTCGACTTTTGCGTGGAGATTTTTAATAGTTAGCATTGATCTTTTCAGTTACAGTTCTTTGCGATGGATTCGTTGAGGTCCCCGATAACCCGCGCGCGCTGTGCGTTATTCAGAGGCGTGGAGTTTGGGTCGGTAATGATTTCGCTGCCGTCGGCGCTGCGCGTTACGCGTTCGCGCGTGCTTAACACTTGCTCCAAATCGCGTTTATAGAAATCGCAGGTTTTTTTATGTTTTTCTGTAGCTTCAGTGGTCGCGAGATCAGTTTTGGTTTTCTCGGCATTGTATTTTTCTTCCTGGCGCTGGCGAAACTCTTCGTCTTTTTGCTTCCAATGGGCAGCGGTCGCAGATGCGGTATCCGGTGGTGCCGGCGCTGGATCGTCGACCTTTACCTTTGTTCCCTTTACATCGGGCGGCGGCGTGTTGGAGTAATGCACTTTGCCGTTGGAATCGACCCACTTATATATGTCCGCTGCTACCGGGAAGGAAAATGCCAAAAACATAACAACAAATAGGAATCTATTTTTCATGGTTTTTCTCTTTATGAGTTAACCCACACTACCTTCCAAACTCACGCCCAATAAATTGCGCGCTTCCACGGCAAATTCCATCGGCAATGTGTCGAACACTTCTTTGCAAAACCCATTGACGATCAGCGACACCGCGTCTTCCTGCGAAATACCGCGCTGCATGCAATAGAACAATTGATCTTCGCTGACGCGTGAGGTTGACGCTTCGTGCTCCACTTGGGCCGTCGGGTTTTTGACCTCAATATAAGGAAACGTATGCGCACCGCATTTGTCACCCATCAACAGCGAATCGCACTGTGTGTAATTGCGCGCGCCCGCCGCGCTTTTCGCCACGCGCACCAGGCCGCGATAGGCATTACTGCCGTGACCCGCCGAAATACCTTTGGAAATGATTGTGCTCTTGGTATTTTTGCCGATATGAATCATCTTCGTGCCGGTGTCGGCTTGCTGATAATTATTCGTCAAAGCGACGGAATAAAACTCGCCGACGGAGGAATCGCCGCGCAAAATCACGCTAGGGTATTTCCACGTGATCGCGGAGCCGGTTTCCACCTGCGTCCAAGAAATTTTCGAGTTCGGCCCACGGCAATCGCCGCGCTTGGTGACGAAATTGTAGATGCCGCCCTTGCCTTCCTTGTCGCCGGGATACCAGTTTTGCACGGTGGAATATTTGATCTGCGCGTCGTCCAGCGCGACCAATTCTACGACCGCTGCGTGCAATTGATTCTCGTCGCGCATCGGCGCCGTACAGCCTTCCAGATAACTCACGTAGGCGCCTTTGTCGGCGATGATTAACGTGCGCTCGAATTGGCCGGTGTTCTTGGCGTTGATGCGGAAATAAGTAGACAGCTCCATCGGGCAGCGCACGCCGAGCGGGATGTAGCAAAACGAACCGTCGCTGAACACGGCGGAGTTCAGCGCCGCGTAAAAATTATCTTGATACGGCACGACGGTGCCGAGATATTGTTTGACTAACTCGGGATGGGTTTTTACCGCTTCGGAAAACGAACCGAAGATGATGCCCTTTTCCGCGAGTTTACTTTTGAATGTCGTAGCGACGGACACGCTGTCGAACACCGCGTCGACGGCGACGCCCGCGAGAATCGCGCGCTCTTGCAACGGTATGCCGAGTTTTTCGTAAGTCTTCAACAGTTCCGGATCGACCTCATCCAAACTTTTCGGGCCGTCTTTTTGTGATTTCGGCGCGGAGTAATAGATGATTTCCTGAAAATCGATTGCCGGATAATGCACGTGGGGCCAAGTCGGTGGCGTCAGCGTGAGCCAATGGCGATAGGCCTTCAAGCGCCATTCGAGCAACCACTCGGGCTCTTCCTTTTTGGCAGAGATAACGCGGATCACCGCTTCGCTTAAGCCCTTGGGAATATTGTCCGAGTCGATATCGCTCTCGAAACCGTGCTTATATTCTTGCGCGATCAGGACGTCGAGTTCTTGCATGCCGGCCATACGTTTTACTCCGTTAACGCCGCGACGCGGCGGGTATTTTTGAGGCGGCTCACGTCCACCGGAAAAATCGGCGCGACCATTTCCGCCAACGTCACTTGTTGCAACGCGCCGACGACGACGCGATTAATGCGCTGCCAATTGCCGCTGACTGAGCAGCCGCTTTCCTGTTCGCAGGCGCCGGGTATGCTGGCGCATTCCGTCAAGCCGATCGGCCCTTCCAACGCGGCGATCACTTCGGCGATAGAAATTTCGCTCGCCGGACGCGCTAAGAAATAACCGCCGTGGGTGCCGCGCGTCGATGTAACTAAGCCCGCCCGCGCCAGCAGTTTTAGCAATTTACTGGTCGTCGGCAATGCAACCGCCACCTCGTCCGCAATCTCGTTGGCGGCGTGAATGCCATTTGGGTTGCGGGCCAGATAAGTCATCACCACCGTGCCGTAATCTGTCAACTTGCTCATGCGAAGCATGGAGGTCTCCTTCAATTAGGACTATTTTAGTACGAATTAGTTTCTAAGGGAAGAGGGTCGCTATGGCATGCCTGAAGAGGCGCGTGGATACTGGGTGGCCTAGGGCCATTACCTCACAGGGCATACTATGCCCGGAGGCAAGCGCGACGCTCGTCGTGGCTCACCTTAATTTGAGCGTGAAAAACGCTGCATCGACTGCAACTTAAATTCAACGGTAAACAATTTACGACCGTCGCGCCATTTGGCGTCGCCCCTCACCCTTTATCCCTCTCCCCGAGGGAGAGGGAAACGACTCCCTTCTGCCTCGGGGAGAGGGG
>JANOGO010000106.1:0-2204 GCA_031406045.1 Pseudomonadota bacterium | reverse complement strand
ACCGGCGTTGCAGTTGGCGCAAAAAGGCAAACCCTTCATCCTCGCGTTTTGGTCGGTCGGCTGCCCGCCATGCATTGAAGAGCTCGGCGATTGGGGCAAATGGCAGCGACGCAATCCAACGATCCCGATCTTTCTCATTTCCACCGACGCGAACCAAGATCGCGCCGCCGTCAACGCCTTGCTCGCACAACACTATCTTGGTAAAGTCGCGACGTTCATTTTCAGCGACACGAATGCCGAGCGCGTACGCTGGTCCGTCGACCGTCGCTGGCGCGGCGAGCTACCGCGCACTTATTTTTTTGATGCCAATCATCGCAGCGAAGGCTTTTCCGGCAAACTCGACCATGAAAAAGTTTCGACGTGGATGAAAACTCAGATGCCACAAATTCGGCCCGAATAGCGGCAAGCCACGACCCAATACCAGAGCGGCTCCCAGACCATGCTTTGCCGGGAGGCAAGCGCAGAGCGCCTCCTGGCATGGCTAATCCTAAAGAATATCTTGCGGCTTGCGCCAATATAAGGGCCTGAGCATACGCACTAGCTTTGGAATGCCGACAAACGAAATTTTCAAATACGCCAGCAGCGAATAAACGATGATCGGCGCGGCAACGATACTCAAGTATCCGACCACAACAACGATAGCCAACCACAGCGGCCACGACAAACTAGAAATTTGGCTGCACAACAATGCGATCGCGCCGCCTGCGATGCCGAAGCCCAACAGTAAAAAGCTCCAGGCCCTTGCCGAGAGCTTTAATTTCTTCGCATTTTCCATCGATAATTTTTTGTCGGTCGAAATTTGTTGGCGCAAATGCGCGGCGCCTTGCACCCAAGTATCCATCCCTTTTTCTTCAAACACGCCCAACTCTTCGTAGAGCTTTTGCGCAACATCCGCCGGGAATGCGTGAATTTCGGAATCAAATGAATACTCGGCACGCTCCATCAATTCCGCGATGAATCCCGAGCAAGTGACCTGGCCTTCGTTGAAAAAACGAAACTTCCATTGTGGAAATAATTGACTGACTAAAATCGACGCCAGGCTCAGCAAACCATAGGTGAATTGACGTTTCGGCGCAGCGCGGCCGGCCGAACTCAGCGTTTCAACTAATACCGACGTTTCATTTTCCAACAGGCTTTTTTCTTTTAGCCAATCGTATAAATCGACACCCGCTTCGATCTGCGCTTCGACGACCGCATCGGCACGATCGCCGTCATCGAATTTTTGCGGCGAAAAAATCCACAGCCGCGAACTATATAAGCGCCGAAAATCATTTAGCAGCGCAAAATTAACGCCGACCGGATTCACCGTAGCTTGAACCAACACCGTCTCGCGCACAGTCGCGGCACGGGTGCCATCGGGGCTGGTGATCGATTGCCCTTTGACAGCAACGATCATTGCCGGATGAGACCAAAATCGAAAGGTGTTTTCTTTATCCCAACTGAATTTATAGATCTGCCCCAACGCGATAATCGCATGCATCGTCAAGGTTCGCGCGCGCGACAGAATGATATCGCCCGGCAAGATTTTCGATTCGTCCTCGGCGATCGGCGAGGTGACATCGCCCAAGGCTCGAGAAGAAATATCGAAGGAATTTGGAATCACTTTAATCGCAGCCGTTGCTTTCATAATTTATCTCCAGTGCACTTCTAACTCAGTATGAAAAACCCACATTCTCATCGAGCCGATGGCGCCGCGATGCGCGGCGGTTCGACCGCACCATTTTTCTTTTCCCGCTTCGCCAAGTTTCGTTATCATGGCCTTACTGAAAATGACTTCTACCAACCTACCCAACGCGAATCTTATCCCAGCGGCGGAAAATCCGGCTCTGCAGGAAAAAATCGCCCTGCTCTATCGCAATACGCCGACCGGTTGCATCAGCGTGGTGTTTGCCGTCGCGATTGTCATGCTGGTGTTGTGGTCGCAAACATCGCGCGCCTTGCTGATCGCGTGGGCGATCGCCGAAGGCGTCGTCGCGACGGCCGCCTACCTCGACTACCGACGCTTCATGCATCGCGGATTCACCGGCGACGCGCCGAAGCGAAAAACCGCGTTGGCGTTGTTGTCGGCGTTGGCCTGGGGCAGCGCGCCATTGCTGCTGATGCCTGCCGCGTTGGAATATCAAGTGCTGCTGTTGCTGGTCATTTGCATCATCGCATTCTCCGGCACGGTGTATTTTTCCTATCACACGCCGGCGTTTTATGCG
>JANOGO010000054.1:0-3769 GCA_031406045.1 Pseudomonadota bacterium | reverse complement strand
GATCCGTTGCTGCCCGGGAAACAGCCGCGGCCAAATGGATCCCCGCCTTCGCGGGGATGACACATTAGGGATACGGTGTATATCGTGAAAGTAAAAGTAGCATTAACTATGAAACACTAACCTAGATTACTTTTTTATCATGGAGCCAGGAGCCTCATAGATATTGGCTCGCGGCACGGCATGCCTGAAACGCCGTGCTGGTACTGCCTCTCCAGGCACCTCGCCTCAATAGCGCTTGAACTGCTCGTCCACTTCAATGTGATAACCGGTTGCAATTCGGTTGCCCTTATTGGCCAGGCCGACCACAGAAACCAGCTCCGCGTACATCGCGTCGCTCATGCCTTGCTTACGCGCCGAGGCTGAATGGGAATGAATGCAATATTCGCAACTGTTGGTGATGCTGACTGCGACGTAGATTAATTCTTTGGTCAGCGCATCAAGCTTGCCCGGCGCCATGACGGTTTTCATTTCGTCCCAGAATTGTTTCATTTGGCGCGGATCGTTCGCCAACACTTTCCAAACGTTGTTAACATCCGGCACATTGCGCGTCGCCTTGATGTCGTCCATGATGGCCTGGGCCTCCGGTGGGGCATCGGCATAGTCCAGCTTTTTCAGCATCGACATAAAATTTTTCCTCCGAGAATAGGTTCTAGTTTATCATTGCGCGTTTTTCGCAGCGCAATAAAAGGTCTTGAAATGGCATTGAAAGGCAATTGGATTCCCGGCAAAGTGGTCGAAAAGAAAATGTGGACCGACCAACTTTATTCGTTAAAAGTCGACGCCAATATCGAATCGTTTCGCGCCGGCCAATTCGGCCGCCTGGCGTTGGAAATCGACGGCCAGACCGTGGCGCGTTCCTATTCTTTTGTCAATGCGCCAAATGAACGGCCCTACGAGTTTTATTCCATTATCGTGCCGGAGGGCCCGCTGTCGCCGCGCTTGCAGGCGATGGGTCCCGGTGACGAAGTTTTTTTAGCGCCCAAAGGCGCTGGTTTTTTGACGCTGGCCGACGTTCCGCCAGGCGAAAACCTCTGGCTGCTCTCCACCGGCACCGCGCTCGGGCCATTCCTTTCCATTCTTAAAACCGATGATCCGTGGCCGCGCTTTAAAAAAATCGTCCTCGTTCACGCCGTGCGCCAGGCCAAGGAATTGAGCTATCGCGAAACCATTGAAAAATTCAGTTCCCACGGCGATCAATTTGTTTACGTGCCCTTTGTCAGCCGCGAAGATACCGATTTTGCGATCAAAGGCCGTGTCCCGAGCGCGATTGCCGATGGCTCGCTGGAAGCGCGCGCCGGCGCCGTGATCACGGCGGAAAAATCCCAGGTCATGATTTGCGGTAATCCGGACATGGTTCACGACACCCGCGCGATTTTGGAAGCGCGTGGACTTAAGCTGAATAAGCGCAAAGAACCCGGCCAAATATCGGTCGAAAATTACTGGTAACTCGGCGGCAGTTTCCTTTACTTTTGCAGTACGGGCGCGCAGAATCAAGCGCTAACTCCAGTACGCGACTGGCCAAAATATGGAACTCGAAACAACAATCCGCTCAGGGGAAGTACCCGACACCGTGGCCGAACACCAGCTTGTTCCCTCGCGACCACAGGGGTTGAACGTCGCCATCCTCGGCACGGCCCATGCCTTGCCGCAAAAGATCATCGGCAACGATACCTTCACCGCATCCGGTGCCGTGACCGACGAATGGATCATGGCGCGCACCGGCATTCGCGAACGGCGCCAAGCCGGCCCCGACGAACACGCGTCGATTCTCGGCACGCAAGCAGCGCATGGCGCGATGCAACAAGCCGGCATCGGCGTTGCCGATCTTGATGTGATTATCTGCACCACCGTCACGCCGGAAATGTTATTGCCGTCCACGGCCTGCCAAATCCAAGCTCACCTGGGCGCGAAAAAAGCCGCCGCGTTCGATTTAGTCGCCGCCTGTTCGGGGTTTTTGTATGGCGCATGGGTCGCGCGTGGATTGCTCGCTGCGAGTACTAAACCACAACATATTCTGGTCGCGAATGTCGACTACATCACGCGCATCGTCACTAAATCTAATGTGAAAACCTCGGTGCTATTCGGCGATGGCGCAGCAGCCGCGATTTTCAGCAATGTGCCGCACGGACCGCAATTGATCGATGTCGAAGTGGCATCCGACGGCGCGGCGGCGGAATTGCTGTACATTCCCGCCGGCGGTTCGGGCCAACCGTTCACCAACGAATTACTCGAAAGTGGACAAACCAGCGTACAAATGAACGGCCCGGCATTGTTTCGCCTGGCGGTGGAACGCATGACGGAATCAGCGCTGGCGATTTTGCACAAGCATGGCTACACCATTGACGACGTCGATGTATTCGTCCCTCACCAAGCCAACTTGCGCATCATCGAAGCGGTTGGCCAGCGCCTGCGAATCGCACCGGAAAAAGTGGTGATTAATGTCGACACCATCGGCAACACCGCGTCGGCATCGATTCCAATCGCATTGGACCAAGCGGCCCGATCCGGAAAAATCAAACCGGGAGATTTGGTTCTAATGGCAGCGTTCGGCGGCGGGCTCACCTGGGGCGCCGCACTAGTAGAATGGGGCTAAGCCGCCTTTCCATCGTTTTAATTGGTTTGCAATTCGCGTTAATAGCCTTGATCGTCTGGCCGGTTGGCGCACAGCGATTCGGATTGATTTTTTGGATTTGCCTGATCGGCAGCATTGCACTCGGCGTCTACATCCTGATGCATAATCGCCTGGGCAATTTCAACATCCGTCCCGAGCCGAAAGCCACCGCGCAACTTATCACTGCCGGACCCTACCGCTTCATCCGCCATCCGATGTATAGCGCGTTATTGCTCGCGACAGCAGGCTTTGTCGTTGCGGAAAACATCTGGGTCAAACTTGGTTTATGGATTGCGCTCGGCTTGGTTCTCTCGGCCAAAGCGAGTTTTGAAGAACAGTTGATGATCGAGAAATTTCCCGATTACCCGGCCTACCGCGCCCGAACGAAACGATTTCTGCCGTTCGTTTTCTAAATAAGGCTTGATTTAATCGACCACGCCAGCAGCCAAGCAGGATGCGGTTCCTGGCATAGGCATCGCCAGGAACCAAGCGCGGCGCGGCTCCTGGCGATGGTCGTTTGAAAATGCTGTTACACGATCGCAAAATCCCCGTTGGTCAGTATTAATCCCGGCGTCAACGTCCCGAATTGCAATTGCGCTGATGCGCCGATGCCGTCGCTATCGAAGTACAGCGCGCCGGTGGTGGCGTTGTAAATGATTCGATCGGCGGCATCCAACGCGTTTGCACCGCTCACGAATGCCGTTGCCGCAAGCGCCCCGACTGCCAGCCCGGTGAATACAACATCATCGAGCTGAATCCTGTCGTCATTGCCCACCACGTTGCCCCAACTCGCGATGCTGTCGATATTGGTAAAAGTATCGGCGGCGTTAAAGATAAAAACGTCGTTGCCGGTACTGCCGGACAGCGCATCAATACCCATGCCACCATTCAACGTATCGTCACCCGCTTCGCCATTGAGCGAGTCATTTCCCGTCCCGCCGATCAATTGATCATTTCCCGCACCACCGCGCAAGGTGTCGTTGCCATCAAGGCCATTGAGAATATCCGCCGCGACGCCACCGGTGATGGTGTTGGCGGCGGCGTTGCCGGTGCCGTTAAAACTGAGGCTGCCGGTGAAGCGCAGATTTTCCAATGTCGCACCGAGAACGACGCTGGTCCGGCTCGTCTGCAGCGTGTCGATTCCTTCCCCGGCAAGTT
>JANOGO010000416.1:0-8738 GCA_031406045.1 Pseudomonadota bacterium | reverse complement strand
CCTTGGTAAGTTGATTTGTTCCGAAGGTTCAATTTCTATTAACCTAAAAACGGCAATTGAAATTCGTAATTAATCGCAAAGTGTTGTGAGGTAAGGTTTTTCAATTGCTCCGCACTCAACCAAAATGGTGAATTTATCAATTACGTCAAGTATTTGAAAGATATTGAAATCTCTCATTTTTGACTACTTCAATTGCCGTTTTTAGGATTAACGGCCTCTGGCGACGATTTTTTTTCGCCCATTGGTCGCGCTAGTACTCGATCGTAAACGTCGCATTGACCCTGCCACCGGACGGACCTATCTCGGAGGTAGCTGTACCGCTACCTTTTGCATTCGCATACTTTCCGGTTCCACCAGTTATTTCGGTTGAGAATTGTCCCGCGGATTTCCAGTTATCACCTTCGCCGCTCCGCTTGACTGTGCCTTGGAATTTGCTAAAGATTTTGTCGCCACTCTTTAAGGTGCGGACCGAATAGCCCGAAACCGAGCTACTGCCTTTGACTAAATCGCCCTGAGCGGAACTTACAATTGTAGTTCCCTCCCAATCAGGATCGTTCGAGGTGGCCGGCAAATCTTCGCGCGTCATTACATAGATTTCGTGGCCCGGCTGATCAGCAACTGGCAACGCCAAGCGCTGCGTCACCTTTCCCGTGGCGTACGTCGTAGTGACCGTCTTTTTCTCGCCGGCGAAGGCGCTTTGCAGCGAACCACAAAGGGCGATGATTGCGAGGATGGAATAGAGTTTTGTTGTTACTGACGATTTCATTTCATGTTCTCCAAAGTTAAGTTAGGATTTGTTCAAACATCATTATTGAGTCGTGTAAAAGTAGATGACCGTTTTCTTACTAACTGGGCCGTGAGGGGCAGGCAGTCATTCATTCATACGATCCTCAATAGATCGGCTGCGCGCAGTATTGCGGTTCCGAGCATCACGCCGTGCTTACTCGTATTTCACATCAACATAGTATTGCCCTACGCCGGTGGTCTTGCCTTCCCAGCTATAGGCCTTTCCGCTCAAAGCAGCCGCGGATCCGGTGGCCATGGTGACGCGGCCGCGCCCCGAAAAAGTCATCCCAGTGACCTTGCCTTCGGCTATGACCAGCTTCAACTTCCCCTCGGTATTCAGCGAGGTAAACGTTGCGCCTGGCTTGCGAGTAACCGTAATTCCGGAAAGGAATGAAGCGGTGGTTTTGTCCCACTCCCAAACTTCGCTAGTTGTACTGAGCGCACCGTCCATTGGCCCACCTTCAACCCGGCAAGACGCTCCGCCGACCCAAACCGAGTGACCCTCGCGGTCACCAAGTGCCTCGGGAGATGGATCACCGACGAGTTGACAAACGTAACGATCCGATTCCGCGAGCGCCATTCCCGAGGCTAGCGTAATGCAAGCAACGCCCACAGCGCTAAGTAACGGCTTATAGAATAATTTCATGGTGTTTCCCTTTCTTCTCGTTGCGGGCGAGTTTAGTTTTCTCCGCACACCGCGCGCCCAATCGCGATGACGGATATACGACTTCGTATTCAGTCTGTCAGTGCTGTTGTGAGCCCATTTGCGCATTGCGTGATGCCAAGATCGTCTTGATCTTGTAACGGGCCACACCTTGAGTCGATAGTAATCGGAAGGCGATTAAAAAACCCCTACCTGACCAGGTAGGATGTGAGCACCAATTGGCGAATGTTTTGGATTGACAGCGCATCAACTTTTGTTCCTTTCGCCGCACCCCGTGACTTTTGACCGCGGGAATATCGCGCGCCAGAGTTCATCGGCATTACTAAACTTTCGACATCGCGCGCGATTGGCGGATTCGACGACACCGACCACGCTACCGTCTGGCAACGTGCGGTATATTCGAACGACAAACACTTTGATCGGTTGCACGGTGCCTCCGCGGTTATTGAGGAGGCAGATTAGGCGATCAGCGGTAACGGATTGGGAACAGATTACGAATTCGAACGAAAAATATTCGAAAGGTCTTGCGAAACAAGCGCTAGTGTCTTGTTTCAGACTGTACGGAACTTATGTGATCGGTAACGTTATTGAAGTCCCCCTTCAAGAGGGAGGTTGGGACAGAGCGGCTTAAGGCCATGGGGATGGGGGTAGCATACTAAGGCGCAACATCGACCCAAGTCAGGAAAGAACTTGCGTTTGCCTCATAAGTATGATTAAGTATGATTATACATTTTATGCAAAAGGAGCCACATCATGTCCACCATAGAACGCATGACCATCACGATGCCCGCTGATATGGCGGCGATCATTAAAGCGGCGGTTGACGACGGCGATTATGCCTCGACCAGCGAAGTCGTTCGTGATGCGTTACGAGAATGGAAAACGAAACGCGCTATTCAGATTCAAGAGATCGCCGCGCTCAAGGCCGACATTGATAAAGGTTTGGCAGATGTAGCGGCTGGCCGACTGACGGACTTTAACGCTGACAAGATCATCGAACGCGGGAGGAAGCTATTAGCGACCCGTACACCCTCCGCCTAACCGACACGGCGGAAGCCGACCTTGCGGAAATCTGAGCTTATGTCGCGCTCGAAGGCTCGGAAGCAGTGGCAACGCGCCTACTCGAAGCCATCCAAGCGCGATTCGCTATCGTTCTCGATGCTCCGCTGATCGGGACAACTCGAGAACAGTTTGCTGCTGGCTTGAGGGTGACGTTTTATGCCCCTTACGCCATTTACTATTTGCCGAGAGCGCCAGAATTAATCATCGTCCGCGTTCTTCATGGCGCACGTGATGTGGTCGCGATCGCCGAACAAGGTGGCTTCGGTCATGATTGAGCACGGGGGAAGGTTGGGACGGGGTGGCTTAGGGACAGGGGGGATGGGGGCATTTATCGCGTTTGAATGCCACCCATCCCCACCCTAACCCTCCCCTTGAAGGGGAGGGGTGTCTCATCACGAACGCAACACTACACTAGCTAAGCCCGTTCCGAGAGTCGATCAAACAGTTGCGTGCTCGCTGCCGCTGGGGCAATCCCGAGCGTGATGGAAAGTAATTGACGCAAGCGGCGATACACCGCCTGGCCTTCGGCGTGTTTATCGAGCGCTTCGTAACAACGCATTTGGCCTTGATAAAAACTTTCGGCGAGATTTTCTGCTTCGATCCCGCGCCGATAGGCGCTGAGCGCTTGCTCCCACTGTCCGTCGTGCTCAAGGCGCCGCGCTTGTTCGTTTATCAGGTTGAGGAAGGTCGAGCGCAGCCGCTCGCGCGGACCGATGACCCAGCTTGCGCCAGTCTCCTCCGGCAGCAATTCGCCTTTGTACAGCTCGGCAAAACGGGCGCTATGCTCGTTGTCCGGCTTGGGATTTCTACTGGACGATTCGAACGCGTAGAGATCGACCCAGCACACGCCGCGATTGATCGAAATGTTCCCGCCTTGCAACACAATGGCCGAGTCGTTGCCAAGCAAGAGCCGCAGCCGGGCGATGGCGACTTTGAGCGCATCGGACGCCGTTGCAGCATCGTCATCGGGCCAGATGGACTCGAACAATTTGTCCTTCGGCACATTTTCGCCACCAAAGACGATAATGGCTTTCAACAATTGCAGTAAGCGCTTGGGCGCCTTCTTGCCAAACACTAAGGGAATGTCATACTTGAGAATAACAAACTGACCCAGCGTGTAAATCTTGATAGGCCAGGGCCACATAGAGAGGTTAGGATCGGGACACGTCAACTGCATTCGGCGAATCCAATCTCGCGCGGTTGCTGTTTCGATATCCAACTTAAGCGCCGTCGAAAGTATCTCCGCGGTTTGGCCTAGCATCCAACCTACCGCGCCCGGACCACCCAAAAGCTTGGCGGTTTTAAAACCACGCTCCAATGCGTCGCGCGTCTCCAACAAATTCTGTTCCCGAATTGCGACGAAGGCTCGGGTGAAGTGAAAAGGCAGTTCATTGCGAGGATAGTGAACGATCATCACTTCGCGTAATTCCGACAGATTTCGCTTTGCTTCGCTAAACATTCCGAAAATGGCGTAGCCAATCGCTGCATGCATGCGTTGGCCGCATGAGTAAAAAGGCGAACCAAGTTCGTCGACGACTTTCGCGTACTCAATTTCTAGTATCGCGGCTTGTCTATTTTGTGCCTTTAAAGCAATAAATAGTCGGAAGTAAGATAATATCCAATTTTGAAATGGGTTCTTGGCACGAGGAAGGTGTTGTAAGGTCTGAGCAATTGCCTCGCCCTCATTGTCCCTACCACTTGCAATGTAAATTGTCCCAAATATGTATTGGGTGATGAAATGACGAACACTAAGATTAAGCTTTCCAGCCCACTCGGCGGTTCGTTCGTATGTTTGGAGTGCCAGGGCGAAGTCGCCGTTGAACCAATACCAAAAACCGCAGACCTGGCCGCTATAAACGCGAAATACCACTGCTAAATCCGAAGACATAGAGAGTTTTTCCACGAGCTCTAACACCCATTGCCCTCTATTTAGCGGACCACAAACGCTCGCGTGTGTCACCAGCGCGAGTGCGGCGGAAACTCGTCGGTTTACGTTACTTTTATTCGTGATTTCGGATTCAAGAGATTCAACTAGCGGTAGCCTGAGCGCGCTCGATGGGCGGTAAAAGACTATTGCACGCAAATGAGCGGATAGGACTTGAAGTCTCATTTCGATCGATGGAAATGCGAACGTCATTGAATCCAAGCGCTCCAAGTGATCTAGCCATTTTGAAAAATCGCTATAGTTCTCAAACTGAAAATAGACAATTTCGATGATTTGGGCAGCGCATAGAATTTCGCCTAACAGGTCACCGCTTTGTTTGAAAGCATCGAACGCTCGCTCGAGTTGAATTCGTCCGTTTCGAAAATTAGTCAGCGCAGTACAGGTGCCTAGCCAATAGGCAAGCCAGGAATAATCCGCAATCACTTCGGCAGGGAATTGGTTAAGCCACCCGGTCAGCGTATTAAAGCGACCTTGGCCGTACAGCATTTCGGCGTTCAGTTGCAACACGTTTGCCGCACTTACCCAGTCCCGCGCAGAAATGACCAAATCGATCGCGCTATCGATGGCGCCTTCTTCCACCAATAATCGCCCGGCGCGCCGTTGTAGCTCACGTAATTCCCCGTCGTTCGTTTGGGCTTTTAATTGGTTAAATAGAAATGCTCTAAACAGGGGATGAAACTCATACTGGACCGCTGTATCAAATCGGCGTGTGGTGAATAAATGGTTTCGAAATAAATATTCAAGCACCTCCGGGGTGCTTGATTCCGCAGTCAACTCGCGCGCCAAACTTGGCGTGAAGCTCGGTAAGATTGAAAGCTGAGGAAGCAGTCGTCGTATTTTGTCATCCGCCTTATTCAGCGTTTGTTGGGCAAAATAAGCAAATAGGTTCTCCTGGGATTCCATCGACATCTTGCTTAGGTCTTGCGAACCATATTTGAGCGATTCCAGCATAAGGATGACGCCGGCTGCCCAGCCATTCGCCTTCGCGTTCACTTCTCGAATGAGTGCAGGATCGAGATTAGAATTTGATTTGGCGATCGTGAGCGCTTCCGCTTCCGTCAGCCGAAGCTCCTGCCACGGCAGAACGACGATGGTTTGGTTCGCCACTTGCCCAGAGAAAAAAGCATCTGGATCGCCACGACTCAACACGATGAGGTTCGAGGTTTGCGGAATCTGGGAAACCAGCTCGGCGACAACTTGCCGGAAAAGGCTGTCATGCGCAGCTTCTTGAAAATTGTCGAGTACCACCAGCGAATTTGCCGGCAACGACTCAAACAACGACCGACCGAACCGACGCGAAAAACCCGGCAGATCCACGCGGTGTTCAGGTGTTAAAAGCGGCAGTCGCTTGCGCCGTGGCGCGAGGTGCTGCGTTGCCTCACCGAGGAAGTAAAAGAAGGTGGCAACGTCTGCGTCGCCGGCGTCAATTTGTAGCCACACAGATGGGAGTTTGTGAGCAGCGATATAACTACCGATCAGCGTCGTTTTGCCGGAACCCGGCGGACCACTTAACCAAATGACGGGGTGGCGACGGTACTTATCCAATAACGAAAAAAGACGCTTCCTTTCCACGGCGTCGTAAAGACGCGGCGGTGATATCTTCGCTGGAATCCCCTTGGCCTTGGACACGGTCGTAACCTTTATTTTCGAATGCTGCTCTTACGCAAATTGTACCGAATCCTTACAAGCGAGGTTCGGGAGCAAGGCTTGCCATGCCGCAATTGATGCTAATCATTACCTATTTTGTCAATAGTAAACACCGCCTTACCATGACCAACCTGCGAGTGTTCTTGACGGGTGGGCTCGACAATGTTATTCTGGTCAGTATGACTAGTTTACTGGATGACATGACATTGCCTCTCAATCCACGAACCACGGGTCGGCCAGATTACTGGCCGTTGCAGGACGCTAAAGCACGTTTTAGTGAACTGGTGCGCAAAGCCAGGAACGAAGGGCCGCAGCACGTGACGGTTCATGGCCGCGATGAAGTCGTCGTGATTGCCGCAGAAGAGTTTCGTCGATTAAGCGGTAATCTGACCGGTGCGGCGTTGATTGCCGTCGTTCAGTCATCACCATATCGTGAGATCGAAATCGAGCCTGCTCGTATGCCCGTGCCGGTGCGTGATGTCACGCTATGACCGACTGGCTTCTCGACACCAATATTCTTTCCGAGTTGCGGCGACCTAAACCGGAACCGAAAGTCGTCGCCTTCGTTGCCGCCCAGTCCCTTGAGCGGCTCTTCGTGAGCAGCGTCACCTTTGCCGAGATACGCTTTGGCATTGAACTCCTCGACGATCCCCATCGGCGTGCGGAACTCTTGGACTGGCTAACTCACAAACTGCGCCCCATGTTTGAACAACGCGTGATGGCGATTAGTGAAGACGTGATGTTTAAATGGCGTTTATTGGTCGAGGAAGGGCGCCAAGTTGGGCATACTTTTTCCCAACCCGATCTCATCATCGGAGCCATCGCGCTGCAGCATGGGTTAACCATCGTTTCACGGGATATCACGCAATACACGCGGGCGAGAGTGCCTGTATTTAATCCCTGGACGGATCAGTAACCAAATTCAGCGATGCGCTAACGAAGGTGAGACGATGCTGTAGCCTCCGCGATACTTCAAGCCATTAACGCGCGGGAAGCGGAAACGGCGCGGCAGCGCCGGCGCTAACAGAATCGAACGCGTACGCACCGCCCTTCTCGACCGCACGGCGATAGGCGGGGCGTGCCTGCATACGGGTGAGATAATCGCGCAGCTTTATGTGACGTTCAGTTAGAAGCCCGCCGTACGCGGCAAATTCCAATGGAAATACCATCTGTACATCGGCGGCGCTGAATTCCGTTCCGGCGAGATGCGCGCTACGGTTAAGTTCGCCCTCGACCAAATCCAACTCGTCGCCGATCATCGCCTCGACGCGCGCCAGCATTGCCTTCGCCGCCTCACCGACGCGGATGAGATAAAGTCGCGCAACCATGTGCAACATGATAGTGCCCTCGGCAAAGTGCATCCAAAATAAATAGCGGACATGCTCTTTCGAACCGCGCTGCGGCACGAACCGTCCCGCGCCATAGCGCTCGACCAGATACTCGATAATGGCGCCCGACTCGGCTAATGTCAGATCACCGTCTTGGATAACCGGCGATTTGCCTAATGGGTGGATCGCGCGCAATTCGGGTGGTGCGAGATTGGTTTTGCTATCGCGCCGATGTTGCTCGAGCCGGTAAGGTACACCCAGTTCTTCCAGCAACCACGGGATGCGCTGTGAGCGCGAGTTGTTGAGATGATGTACGACAATCATGAATAGTTCTCCTCATTGGTTGCGATCTGCGTGCTGGTGTAGTGTTTCATTCTGTTTGCGACTTATTCGCCCATGATAGCAAGCGTAGCTCGGATGCAATGAAATGAAATCCGGGGAAACAACGATCCTGGATTCGGCGCTGCTGCATTCGGCTACAAATATCCGTGTACCGCCACGTCGGCATTCCGTATGCCATGACCCGCATCCTGCTTCGCTCGTGGCGATGCATGCCTGGAGAGCCGCTATCCACAAGCCTCGTGGCGCGGTCGGTTTCTGAAACACTCCACCGGCTTGATAGCATGGTGGCGCTTGCATCACCGTAACATTCGAAGATCGCCGCTTCGATTATGGTGAAGAACGATTTATTACGTTAGGCTTATTGAATGATGACGTCATTGTGATCGTCACTGGCGAAACCAACGACGAGATTCGGATTATCTCAATGCGAAAGGCAACCCGTTATGAACAAACGATCTACTACAACCCGCTTGCGTGATAGTCCGCCGCTCAAGCAAGCGGACATTGACAGCGGGAAAGTGGTGTTACGGACACGTAACGCCGGTGGGCAAATCCAACCGCTCAAACAACGTATTAATATCTATCTGGATGCTACTATCGTCGAGCATTTCAAAAAGAAAGCGGGATCGCGCGGCTACCAAACGTTGATAAACGAAGAATTGAAGCATTCAATGCATCGCGAATCAATGGAACAAACGGTACGCAAAGTGGTTCGCGATGAACTGAAGAAACGCGCTGCCTAGCATCGTGGGCGTCCCAAGCGCACAAGGGAAGGAGCCGTCGCTTCTCGGACACGGAGCCAAAAGCTGTATTAAATCCGAAGCGGTAGCCTAGGAGCCTGTCGGACTTAAAGGAAATCGGCTGCAAAAACCGCTGAGCGGTCCACATTTCGCCGCTTTCTTGGGCAATAGAACCACTATTGCCCGGCGAAATCGTCAAAATCTGTCCTCGCTCACCCGCTTTT
>JANOGO010000380.1:0-1704 GCA_031406045.1 Pseudomonadota bacterium | reverse complement strand
GATTCGGCGCTTTGTTGCCAGAACGCTTTTAGCTTTACATCCAGCGGCGCGATGGCGGAAAATTGTGCATTATCGCTATTGGCGTTCAACCAATCGATCGGCACTGAAAAATAACTGCCATCGGTGCCGCGCTGGCGAAACGTCAGTAATCCGACTAGCTCGCCGGAAGGGGTAAACAATCCGCCGCCGCTCGCGCCGGATGTAAATGGTGTCGACGAGCGCAATACGTTGCTGCCGTCATGCTTATACAGCGCGGTCACACTACCTTGTCGAAACTGCAGGCCGACGCCACCCTCAAATCCGATTGCGCCGACCGGCTGGCCCAGCTTCAACAACGATGCCTTGCCCAGCGGCGCCGGCGTGGCGTCAAGCTTCGGCGCGTGCAGCAGACAAATATCGCGGGCCACATCGGCGAGTTGGCCGACCACGCGCCAACGCAATCCGCCGCGCAGCATCGTGATATTGGTCGCGTTGCGCGTGACATGGCAACTCGTCGCGACACGTCCGGGAGCGATCGTAACGCCGGTGCCGAGCGACAAGTTGCCGTCGGCGGCGAGCGCTTCGATTTTGACCAAGCTGCTCGCCAGTTGGATGAAGACGCTGCGATCCAACGCTTGGCCATGCGCGAGTGCGGCAAAACCGAGAATCAAAGCAAGGGAAATTAAGCGTGACATCGAAGCGGCAAGAAAATATCTTATGGAATCGGTTGGCCGGTTTCGTCGAGCAACGGCACATTGAACTCGCGAAGAATTGCAGTGATCTCGGTTTTATTCTCGTCGAGAAATTTATCCACTTGGGCTTTCCATTCTTTTTCGCCGAAACGCACGCCCATCGACATTTCGTATTGGAAATTAACGCCCGGCTCCGACACAAGCGGCACGATGCTCAGTTCCGGCTGTTTGATTTTCTTGGCGAAGTAGCCGCCCAGCGGGCCCCACACCACGGCCACATCGATTTTGCCCGCCGCGAGATCTTGCTCGATGATTTCACCGGGATACTGGTTCGGATCGGCGTTCATGATTCGATAAGGTACCGCTTGCTCCAGCAGGCCGCGACGCGACAGCCATTGCGACGCGGGGGAACGGTCATACAGCCCGATTTTGAGTTTCTTCAGTTGCTTCGAATCGAGCTGCAAAAAATCTTGTTTGGATTTGACCGTATCCAGACCTTTGCCTTTGGGAAAAACCAGCGCGTAGGTCGAGCGATAATAAGGTTTGGTCGTGGCGATTTGATCGAATCCGGTCGGCACACCCATGATGATGTCGCAGCGATAATTGGTGCCCGGCAATTTGAAACGGATGGTGTTGCGCACGAAGCCCATGCGTTGCGGGAAGGAAAAATAATCAAGCTTCCACCCTAATTTTTTTGCGAATAATTCCGCGAGTTTATTTTCAATACCTTCGCCTTTGATATTGGAGAACGGTAAATTGTTGGGGTCTTGGCACACGCGCAAAACCTTATCGACTTCGTCGGCGCGGGCGGAAAGGAAAATCACACTCGATAAAACTACCGCGGCCATGGCCGCGGTAGTTAGGGTTTTTTGAATAATAAAGCGAGCAACCATCGGTTGAATCTTTCCATTAATACTGAGGGGAATTACTCCATCGCCGTTACTTTGGCCTTGGTGATTGCGCCGTCGGCGCGGCCTTTCAGATACGCATAGAGATTGTCCATGCCTTTCATGACCTGGTCGTTGGTATTCCA
>JANOGO010000362.1:0-7851 GCA_031406045.1 Pseudomonadota bacterium | reverse complement strand
GGGGACGATACTCCCTCTCCCGCTCGGCGGGAGAGGGGCGGGGGTGAGGGTGGGCTTAGGTTTAAGCCGTCTGCGGTTCATGGTACGTGAGCAGTATCGGCAGCGCTGATACAAGCAGCTCACAATGACAAAATGGCGGGAGGTTAGGGTGAGGAACGAACCCCAACATCAATGCCAGCAAGCAAAGCGTTGGGGTTCGCTCTGCTCACCGCCAACCTACGCGGTTGAATTCAGCCCATCATTTTTTCTTCTTGGGCGCGCGTCGCGCCGGGGTTGCCGCCGGTAACGGTATCGTGCTCTCCTTCAAGCGTCGCAAAACAAAGCTCGATTTGCTATGGCGAATGCCGGGAAGTTTATAGAGTTGTTCACGCAGGAGGCGCTCGTAGTCGCGGGTATCGCGGACCGCGAGGCGAATAAGGTAATCGTAGTCGCCGGAGATCAGATACGCCTCTAACACTTCGGGAATATCTTCCAACGCTTTACCAAATTCAAATAGCGTATCGTCACTATGGTTTTCCAGCGTAATTTGCACCATCACCGTTTCGCTGAAGCCGATCGCCGCCGGGTCGATGCGGATTGTGTACCCGAGAATTACGCCGGCGCTTTCCATGCGTTTGATGCGCGTCCAACACGGTGTTGTTGAAAGACCTACTTGCACGCTGATATCTTGCAAGCTGGAGCGGGCATCGCGACTCAGAATAGAAAGTATGTGTAGATCAAATTTATCTAGATTCATTCTATAAATACTAATATATAAAGAAAAATATTCTAACACGACCGGCGCCGGTGTTAAAAATAAGAAGCTTTTTCTGTACTGATCCGCTTAACATTTATCTCAAATATCAAATCCTTTGCCTTGGAGAAATAGCATGCCGAATTCTTTTCGTGAGCGTTTGCGTCGTGGTGATGTATTGATCGGGCCGATGGTTTGCCTGAGTTCGCCGGAAGTGGTAGAAATTTTGTGCGGCGCCGGCTTCGATTGGTTGTTCTTGGAGGCGGAGCACGCGCCCGCATCACCACAGACGCTGCAGCATATGATGATTGCCGCGCGTGATGTCCCCTGCGTTGTGCGCTTGCCAAACCACGATGAGATTTGGGTCAAACGCGCGTTGGACATGGGTGCCGCCGGCGTGATCGTGCCGCAGGTCAACACGGCGGAACAGGCGGCTGCGGTAGTTCGATACGCCAAATATGCGCCTGAAGGCCGGCGTGGTGTCGGCGTCTCGCGTGCCCATGGTTACGGTTACGCGGTGGCCGATTACATTGCTCGCGCCAATCAAGAAACGGCGGTCATCGTGCAGGCCGAACATATCGATGCAGTGAATAATATTGACGCGATTACCGACGTCCCCGGATTGGATGCGGTACTTATCGGGCCCTACGATCTATCCGCGAGCATGGGCAAAATGGGGCAGGTAAACGATCCGGAGGTTGTCGCAGCGATCAATATTGTCGCGAGCGCCGCGCGCCGTAAGAATTTGAAGCTGGGATTTTTTGGCGTATCCGTTGACGCAGTAAAACCGTACCTCGCAGATGGCTTCACCTTGATCGCCGCGGGTGTGGATACGATGATGCTGGGTCAGGCCGCGAGCCAGTTGTATCGTGCTTTGAAGGGTTAAATTTCGAGCGAGGTGGTAATACGGCGCACTCTGTCATTGCGAGCGCTTTTGCGACGAAGCAATCTCGTAATTTAACGGCAATAAAAATCGAGATTGCTTCGCGTTCGCTCGCAATGACAGCTAAAAACCACGCAGATGTTCGCGCAATTCCTCGGGGATTTCCAATTCAAATCCCAGCACCGCCGCCGATAATGACTTGCCGTAGTTATCCAAACACAAGCTGCGCGATACACCGCCGCCTAACGCGCCTTCCGCAACAAAATTCAGCATCGTTAATCCGTCAACGTCGTAGCGCGTGACTTTGCCGTTAACAA
This sequence comes from Pseudomonadota bacterium, assembly GCA_031406045.1. GTDB lineage: Bacteria > Pseudomonadota > Gammaproteobacteria > Burkholderiales > JALYOK01 > JALYOK01. The sequence goes on along the minus strand of JANOGO010000362.1, from coordinate 5,918 downwards.
CGCCCGCGTAAAACGCCTTGAATTTTTCGGCGGTGAGTTGCGTTTTCAAATGCGGGTAAAGCGATTCGTGATACGCCATGACCGAAATATTCGATGTATTGCCTTTGTCGCCGGAGCGGGTGTGTGCCACGTGTTGTAGTTGAACTTTCATTGTTTAACTTTCGTACATCGTAATTTCGGGAATGATTTTCTCGCGCGGCACCAGCGACGACCACACGCCGATGATCTCTCGGAAGCGTTCTTGGTGCGGCACACGTTTGCCGGTCATGCCGACGCCGGATACCGCCATGCCGTCGACTTCGCGGCCGACTTTGATGGCTTCCTCGCGGGTTTTGGTTCGCGCGGCGACGCGCACTGCAATTTCATACGGTTCGATCTGCTGCTCGGGCGACATCGCACCGTGGATGGCATTGAGTCCGAGAAAATCAATTCGGATTTCTTCTGCTTGTAAGCCAACGATCTTAAAGCGCTCTTGCAAAATTGTCTTGGCGAGTTGCGCGCGCCGCAGCGCGCCGGGCCCAGCGTAGAAAAACATGTCTTCGCCGATAAATCCTTCCATGCAACCGATGGAGACTTTGAGCGTTGGCGTGCGCGGTTTGCCGGAAATGTTCGTAACGCGGACGCGATTCGGTGCGATTTCTTCGAGTTGCGTCGTGGTGAAATCGACGACGACATCGGGCGTGATGTAATTCGCCGGATCGTGCACTTCATAGAGCAATTGCTCTTTGACAGTCATCAAATTTACTGCGCCGCCGGAACCATTTACTTTGGTGATGACGGCACTGCCATCGGACTCAACTTCCGCAATCGGAAAGGCCAGATTCCACGGCTCCGGCACATCTTTGAATCCCGGATCGCTGAAATAACCACCCGTCACTTGCGCGCCGCATTCGAGCAAATGGCCGATGCCGTTGCCACGCCCGAGGCGCGCGTGGTCAAGCGCGTCCCAGCCGAATTCGTACATCATCGGCGCCATGAAAATCGACGGGTCGGCGACACGGCCGGTAACGACAATGTGCGCACCTTGCTTCAGTGCCGCGACGATGGGTTCTGCGCCAAGATAGACTTCGGCTGAGACCAAATTTTCCTTAAGACTGGAAGTGGGTTTTCCATTTTCCAAAATCGTCTGCGTGAGATCGAGTACGCGATCGGTAATCAAGCTGCCCGACACAGCGGCGACTTTAATACCGCGCGCGCCGAATTCGTTGAGCCAATGCACGATGCGTTGCGCGGCGCCGGTGGGATTGATCCAGCCTTGATTGCTGATAATTTTTGTTCCGCGCTTCAAACAGCCGGGCAACACGGCGCGCATACGGTCGTCGAGATACGTATCGTAACCGGGGAAATTCGGATCGCGACGTGCGCGAACTTGCGCGGCGGAAATCGTCGCCTCGGCCATGGTTTCGAAACATAAATAATCGAGATCGCCTTGCTCGGCATTTAGTTTTGCCGGCTCGATGCGATCGCCCCACCAAGCGGAGCCGGCGCCGATACGTATTGTTTTGCTCATGATTTTAGATTGGTTGAGATGATGATCATTTGATCACATTTCCTCGGACTATGTACGAGATTACTTCGTCGCGAAGTTTATCCCAAAGCGAAGCGTGGTACTTCCGGCAATGACATGAGCCACGAGGCTTATGCTGATTGCCTTGCGGCGTGGCATGCTCTGCGATCCATTATCCATAAGGCTCTTCAGGCATGATGCTAGTCGTAGGGTGCATTCATACAGCGCTTAGTCGTGAGGGTGCATGAATGTACCCTACATTATTTGGTTTTGAATATCACTACGTGCTGCCAAGGCAACGTATTCGCGGTGCGCTCCCAGATCAATCCATTTTGCGCGGCTTCGCGGCGAATTTGTGCTTCGCTCATTTTATGCAACGCCTTGATCGGCACGTGCGGATCCTCAGCGCGGTATTCGACGAACACTACGCGCCCGCCGGGACGCAAGGCGCGAGTAATGCTTGCCAGCATTTCGCCGGGAAATTCCAGTTCGTGATAGACATCGACCATGATGGCGAGATCGGCGACGCCGTCAGCTAGCGCGACGGATTTTTCCGTGCCGAGAATCGGTTTGACGTTGGCAAATGCCGGTTGCTTCGCGACGACGTTGAGCATTTCAACCATTTCCGGCTGGACGTCGATCGCGAAAATCGTCCCCGTCGGTTTGATCAAGCTCGCGATGCGCCGCGAATAATATCCGGTACCGGCGCCGACATCCATCACGTCCATACCGGGTTTTAAAGCCAGCTCGCGCAACAACAAATCGCCGCGTTCTTCGCGCTCACGTTCGTCACGCTCGAGCCACTGCGCGCCTTGCCAGCCCATGACTTGCGCAATCTCACGGCCCATGTAAGTTTTGCCGATACCATCGAGGCTCGCAGGAATTTTCCTATAGAGATTTGAGGGTGCGTTCGAAATAGCCGAGGTGGCTAAACCGAAACACACAAAAGTGGCAATTAGTGCAAGCCTGCCAACGAAGTTAGATTGGTTGCTGAACATTTACTTTCCGGTGCATAGGAAACGTTAGCCCTCACCCCAACCCAGAGGGAGAGGGGAATATGTCCCTTCTCCCTCCGGGAGAAGGGTGGGGACGGGGTGGCCTCGGGCCATGAGGGGCGGCGTTTGCCTTACGATGTGAGAACTAAACAACGTCGTAACGGTCGTGCGACCACCCCTGTTTCGTCGACTTTCCATTATCCTCCCGCGTGATCTAATATTTGCAATTGCGCGAGCCGCGCGTACATTCCGCCTTGGTCGAACAACTGGCTCGGCGAACCGGACTCGACCACTTTCCCGCCATCCAGAACGATCACTCGATCGGCGCGGCGCACCGTCGATAACCGATGGGCAACGATGATTGTAGTGCGATGTTGTGCGGCCGATTCGATGGCGCGTTGTACCGCTTGCTCCGACTCGGCGTCGAGCGCGCTGGTGGCTTCGTCGAGTAATAATAGCGGTGCATCTTTTAAGATCGCGCGCGCGATGGCGATGCGTTGCCGCTGGCCGCCCGACAAGCGCACGCCGCGCTCGCCGAGGAAGGTCCGATAGCCTTGCGGCAGCGCTTCCAGGAAGCCATGGGCCTGGGCCGCTTGCGCGGCGGCGATGACTTCAGCGTCCGTTGCATTGGGCTTACCGTAGCGGATGTTCTCCATCGCGTCGGCAGAAAAGATCACCGTATCCTGCGGAACAATGGCGATCGTTTTGCGCAACGCTTCGATGGGCCAGTCGCGAAGTGCCAAGCCATCGATCGATAGTTTTCCGGATTGCGGATCGTAGAAGCGCAGTAACAGTTGGAACAGCGTGGTCTTGCCCGCGCCGGATGGGCCGACGATCGCAACGGTTTCGCCCGGCGCCACGCTGAGCGACAAGCGATCCAAGGTTGCAACCATAGGCCGGGAAGGATAATGGAATACAACATCACGAAATTCAACGCGCGCGCCGCCGCTGGTGTGCGGAATGTCGTGATTCTCGTTCGGTGAGGTGATGTGGGGCTCGGCGGTATATAACTCGAGCAAGCGCTCGGTCGCGCCGGTGGCGCGCTGAATATCGCCAATGACTTCCGCCAGCGCGCCGACCGATCCGGCAACCAGACCGACATATAAAATCGCTTGCGCTAATTGACCCGGCGTCATGCTGCCCGCCGACACGGCGCGGGCGCCAAGCCAGAGTCCATAAATCGAGCCGCCGAAGATAATGACAATCACGATCGCCGTCAGCCACGCGCGAGCGCGGGTGCGGTGGATGGCGGTTGTAAACGCGGCTTCCGTGGTGTCGCCGAATTTTCGGCTTTCGTATTTTTCGTTGGTGAAGGCTTGCACAATGGGCATCGCGTTTAATATTTCGCCGGCGACCGCGCTGGAATCGGCGATGCGATCTTGCGAGGCGCGCGAGAGCTTGCGCACGCGGCGGCCGAACAGCGCAATTGGGATCATCACCAATGCGATGACCAACAAGATGATCAGTGTGGCATTGGGCGTGGTGATAATCAGCATCGCCAACCCGCCGATGAAAAGAAATAGATTTCTTAAGCCCATCGAGACGCTGCTGCCAATCACGGTCTGCACCAAGGTGGTGTCGGTGGTCAGGCGCGATAACACTTCGCCGGTTTGCGTGGTCTCGAAAAATGCCGGACTTTGCAACAGCATGCGGCCGTACACCGCCCGGCGCAGATCCGCGGTCACGCGCTCGCCCAGCCAACTGACCATATAAAACCGCGCCGCGGTGAATACCGCTAAAACACAAGCGATCGCGAACAGCGACAGAAAATAAATATTGATCGAGGCGTTGTTACCCGCTGCGTTGGCGGCGATGGCGCGTTGCGTGAAACCGAGATCGATCAGATTTTTGAACGCGAACGGAACCGCGAGCATAGCCGTTGCCGCCACGCAAAGGAACACAAACGCGAGCAAGAATCGGCCGCGGTAAGGACGGCAAAAGGGCAGCAGATGTTTTAGGATCGATAGACGATTCATGATTCGTTCAAATACGCGAGCTTCTTCGATCGCGGCAGATGTTTAATTTTCCATTCAGCGCGCAAGGCACTCGACCTATCGGGGTAGGCCCTTGATCCAAGCAAGCGCACCGGCGGATTGGCCTTGGTATATTTTGCACCTTGGCCGCGTGCGTGGGCATCGTAGCGCGCGGCGAGATCGTTAGTGATGCCGGCATAGTAGGCGCCATTGTTGCATTCAATCAGGTAGAGGCACCACGCGGGATTAGGATGTTGGATGGCGGAGGAGTGTTGCTGAAATTAAAGATGGGGCGCGGTTTGCGCCGGATCGCTGCGCAAACGTTTAAGCACCAATCGAACGCCACGCCAAATCTTCGGCAGAATCCAAAACATAAACAACAGAAACAGCGCGAGCCCAACAAGAAATAATACCGGCGCAAATAATGCCGCCCACAATCCGCCGGCAACCATCGCGTCTTCGCCGAAGGATGCGGTCCAATTGCTAAAGGGTTCCGGCGACGTATTAATCAGCGCGCGGCTGCCGGCCTTGGTCAGGTGTGTGCCGCCGGTCAATGCGCCGCCGAGCAGCGCCGCGATGAATGCCCATTCCGGACTAATATGCGCGACAGTGCCGGCCGCCAGCAGCGCGCCGGCCGGAACGCGAATGAAGGTATGAATCGAATCCCACAGGCTATCGATGGCAGGAATTTTGTCGGCGAAAAACTCCACTGCGAGCATCAGCCCCGAGGCAACAAGGACCCCGTTATGCGACAAAATTTGTAGATGTTCCGGCAGGGCGATAAAGCCCATCTTTCCCAGCACGCCAACAATAAATAACACCGCATAAAGCCGCAATCCGCTCGCCCAACTCAGGCCCGCGGCCATAGCAATGGTGGAAACAATGTCGCCCAAAACAGTTGTCCAAAAGTTCGATACGAAGAAGTCTAACTCGATTCAAGCCGCGAACGAAATGATATAATTTGAAGTTCGGGGTGTAGCGCAGTCCGGTAGCGCGCTTGCTTTGGGAGCAAGATGTCGGGAGTTCGAATCTCTCCACCCCGACCAATTAATCAAATAGTTACCTTCAAATCCGCTGTCCCGAATGTTTGGGACAGCGTCCCGAACTCACGGTAAAGTCACACGATTTGATAGCTCCAATTGCGCTTCTGAAAATCAGCATATGGATTTGTTTGACGTAACTTTCGCTGCGTTCCGTGAGTAGCGAGTGAGCTTCGAAAGCCCGTTCTTGGCAAGCGAGAATGGGCAGTTGGTTTCGAATAATGATGTATAATCGAAACTCCTGGTTCACGAAATTTGGACTTGTGCTATGCGTTCCATCGATGTAACAAAATCCCGTAGTGTGAACGCACCCGCATTGCGGGGCGCCTACGAAAAGTCTGCGCGCTCGGTCATCTCCGCCGTTCGGCGCGCGTCGCCGAAAAAGACCTCCCCCGATATCATC
>JANOGO010000325.1:0-7006 GCA_031406045.1 Pseudomonadota bacterium | reverse complement strand
GGGTTTCGGCATTTCACCCGCCACTGCCGTGGGCACGGATCTGCTCTACGCCGCGCTGACCAAGGCCGGCGGCACCGTCGTTCACCAGCAAAAGTCCAACATCAACTGGCGCATCGTCGGCCTGTTGGGGGCCGGTAGCGTTCCGGCGGCGATTATCACCGTGTATGTGCTGCACCTCGTGGGCACGGAAAGCAAAGCGTTTAATTCCATCATCACGACGACCTTGGGCGTGGCGCTGATCCTCACGGCGCTGTCCATTATTCTGCGCGGCCTGTTCCAAAAACAGAATGCCGGTCGTGAATTCGTCCACACGCTCACGATCTCGCGCCAAACCGCCGTCAACACGGTGATCGTCGGCTTGGTGCTCGGCGTGTTGGTGACCGTATCCTCCGTCGGCGCGGGCGCCCTTGGAACGCTCGCGCTTTTTCTTCTTTATCCGCGGCTGTCGACTCGCCAAGTCGTGGGTACCGACATTGCTCACGCGGTGCCGTTAACGCTGATCGGCGGCTTGGGGCATGCCGCTTTGGGCACCGTCGATTTCGTATTACTCGGCAGTTTACTACTCGGCTCGCTGCCCGGCATTTGGATCGGCAGCCACTTAAGTTCCCATGTTCCCGAGCGCGTGCTGCGCTCCCTTCTCGCGACGATGTTACTTATCATCGGCGGTAAATTTGTCCTGTAAAATCTCACCCTATGTATAGATACGATCATTACGACCAAACTATCGTCAACGAACGCGTCGCGCAGTTTCGCGATCAAACGCGGCGCTTTCTCGCCGGCGATTTATCGGAAGATGAATTCCGCCCGCTGCGCCTGCAAAACGGCCTCTACATTCAACGCGTCGCGCCGATGCTGCGCGTAGCGATTCCGTACGGCATGTTGTCGTCGAAGCAACTGCGCATGCTCGCGCACATCGCGCGCAAATACGACAAAAATTACGCGCATTTCACGACGCGGCAAAATATTCAATACAACTGGCCGAAGCTGGAAGATACGCCGGATATTTTGGCTGACCTCGCATCAGTGGAAATGCATGCGATCCAAACCAGCGGCAATTGCGTTCGCAATATCACCAGCGATCACTTCGCCGGTGTCGCGGAAGATGAGATCGTCGATCCGCGTCCGTATTGCGAAGTGCTGCGGCAGTGGTCGACCTTTCATCCGGAGTTTGCTTACCTGCCACGCAAATTCAAGATCGCGGTATGTGGCACGAAAGAAGATCGCGCTGCGACGATGGTGCATGACATCGGCGTCTATTTGCGCCGCGACGACAGCGGCGAAGTCGTGCTGGATGTGTTGGTCGGCGGCGGGTTAGGCCGCACGCCGATCGTCGGCCCGATCATCAAAAAAGGTTTGCCGTGGCAACACATGATGAGTTATTTGGAGGCGGCGCTGCGCGTCTACAACCGCTACGGCCGCCGCGATAATTTGTACAAAGCGCGTATCAAAATTTTAGTGAAGGCGCTGACGCCGCAAAAATTTGCTGAAGAAGTCGAAGCCGAGTGGCAGCACCTCAAAGACGGTCCCGCAACCCTCACAGAACAAGAACTGGCGCGGGTCTCCAAGCATTTTACCGATCCGAATTATGAAATTCTCGGGGCGGTCGATACGAGTTTTTACCAACATTTGAGCCAAGATAAAGCGTTTGCGACTTGGGTAAAACGTTCCGGTCATCCGCATCGCGTGCCGGGTTATCGCAGCATCACGTTATCGCTTAAGCCCATGGGTGTTGCGCCCGGCGATTTGACCGATGTGCAAATGGATCAAGTCGCCGACCTCGCCGACGAGTTTAGTTTTGGCGAACTGCGCGTGTCGCACGAACAAAATTTGATCCTCGCCGACGTTAAACAAAGGGATCTTTTTACGCTGTGGCAAAAAGCCAAAGCGATTGGCCTCGCCACGCCGAACATCGGCTTAATCAGCGACATCGTCTGTTGCCCCGGCGGTGATTTTTGCTCGCTGGCGAATGCGAAATCATTGCCGATCGCCGATTCGATTCAGCGGCGTTTCGAGAATCTAGATTATCAACACGACATCGGTGAATTGGATCTGAACATTTCCGGTTGCATGAATTCTTGCGGCCATCATCACGTCGGCCACATTGGTATTCTCGGCGTCGATAAAGGCGGTTCCGAATGGTATCAAATCAGCATCGGCGGGCATTCCGGCCGCGCGCTGGACGGGAATGATCGCACGCGCCCGACGGTGCTGGGCGATGTAATCGGCCCATCGTTCGCGGCCGCGGACGTGCCCGATGTAATCGAGAATTTAGTGCAAACGTATTTGACCAATCGCTACGAGGACGAGCGCTTCGTCGACACCGTGAATCGCCTGGGCATCGAACCCTTCAAGACCAGCGTTTATCGCGACAAGGGCCATGCGAAGGAGCTTGCCCATGCCTAAGATTATTCGCGATGGCGCGATTGTCGAGGATCAATGGCTTGCTTTTGGTGATGATATTGCTGCGCTGCTGCCAAGCGCAAACGACGCGACGCATCTGATCGTGCCACTGAAATTATGGCAGGCGCGGCGCGAAGAATTACTGGCGCGCGGCGGCGCGCTCGGACTGTTATTGCACACCAATGACGAGCCGGCTCCGTTCAGTTCCGATGTATCGATTTTTGCGCTGATCGCGATTCAATTCGACAAATTCACCGACGGCCGCGGCTATTCCCTCGCCCGGCTTTTACGTGACCGCTACGGTTTTCGCGGTGAGCTTCGCGCCGTCGGCGATGTGTTGCAAGACCAATTGTTTTATTTGATGCGCAGTGGCTTTAACGCGTTCGCGATCCGTGCCGATAAAAATATCGACGTGGCGTTGAAAAGCCTGAACGATTTCAGCGAAACCTATCAGGGCGCCTGGGATCAACCGTTGCCGCTATTCAAACGCCGGCAAGCAGCCGGCGCGTAAGGATCATCATGTCTTTCGCCGAAAAGCTGTCGACAACACAGCAATTACTAAAGCAAATCCTCGTCGACCATCAGACCGTCGCCTTCGCCAATAGTTTGGGCGCCGAAGATATGGTGCTGATGGATTTGATTGCGAAACATGCGCCTAGCATCGAAATTTTTTCGATCGACACCGGCCGGTTGCCGGCGGAAACCTATACCTTGATCGATCGCGCCACAAAATACTACAAGCGCAAAATTAAAGTGTATTTTCCCGAGCAAAGCGCGGTGGAAAATTATGTGCGTATCAACGGCATTAATGGTTTTCGCGACAGTATCGCGCAACGGCAGGATTGCTGCCACGCGCGCAAGGTCGAGCCGTTACAGCGTGCGCTGAAGAGTAAGTCCGCGTGGATCACCGGGTTACGACGCGAACAAGCGGTGACGCGGAAAAACTTGAGCGTGTCGGAATTCGATCAAGCCAACGGCCTACAAAAATACAATCCGTTGATCGATTGGACCGAGGACGAAGTTTGGATATATCTCCATGAGCATGACGTGCCCTACAACGCGCTCCACGATCAAGGTTACCCCAGCATCGGCTGCGCGCCCTGTACGCGCGCAATCAAATCCGGCGAAGATGTGCGTGCTGGTCGCTGGTGGTGGGAAAGCGTCGAGCAAAAAGAATGTGGTTTACATGTGAAGAAAGCTGACGACGCTGTCACAGTTTCGTCATAAACCTAGACTATAAAAAATGTTAGCGCACTTAAAAGAAGATATTGTGGACTTAGCCGATCGTTCAACCGTCGCCACGCGCATCAGCCACCTCGATTGGCTGGAAGCCGAAGCGATCCACATCATGCGCGAGGTTGCCGCGGAATGCAGCAACCCGGTGTTATTTTTCTCCGGCGGAAAAGACTCGATCGTCATGCTGCGCCTCGCGGAAAAAGCATTCCGCCCAGGGAAATTTCCGTTCCCGTTGATGCACATCGACACCGGGCACAATTTCCCGGAAGTGATTCAGTTTCGCGATGAGCGCGCTGCAGAATTGGGCGAGCGCTTGATCATTCGTTCGCTGGAAGATTCGATGGCGAAAGGCCGCATTCGCTTGCGCCGACCGGACGAGAGCCGCAACGCCTACCAAAGCATCACCTTGCTCGACGCAATCAACGAATTCGGATTTGACGCTTGCTTCGGCGGCGCGCGTCGCGACGAAGAAAAAGCCCGCGCCAAGGAACGCATGTTCTCGTTTCGCGATGAGTTCGGCCAATGGGATCCGAAAAATCAGCGGCCGGAATTGTGGGCGCTGTACAACACGCGCGTGAACAAAGGTGAGCACATGCGCGTGTTCCCGATCAGCAATTGGACTGAGCTGGATGTGTGGCAATACATTGAACGCGAGAAGCTTGAAGTGCCGTCGATTTATTACGCCCATGTGCGTCCGGTGGTTCGTCGCGGTAGTTCGCTCGTGCCTGTGACCGAACTCACGCCGCCGAAAGCCGGCGACATCGTTGAACAGGTGTCGGTACGTTTTCGCACCGTCGGCGATATCACCTGCACCGCCCCGGTGGAATCCGACGCCAAAGATTGCCAAGACATCATCGCCGAAACCGTGTTAACGCGCATCACCGAGCGCGGCGCAACGCGCCTGGACGATCAAACGTCGGACGCTTCGATGGAGTTGCGCAAGAAAGAAGGGTATTTCTAATGAGCATCACTGCATTACGATCAACGGAAACCATGGAGTTGCTGCGCTTTACCACGGCGGGCAGCGTTGATGATGGTAAAAGCACGTTGATTGGCCGATTGCTGTACGACTCGAAATCGATTTTCGAAGATCAACTCTCCGCTGTGGAAAAAACCAGCAAGAAACGTGGCGCGGACGCTATCGATTTATCCTTGCTGACCGACGGCCTGATTGCGGAACGCGAGCAAGGCATCACCATTGACGTCGCCTATCGCTATTTCGCCACGCCGAAACGCAAGTTCATCATCGCCGACACGCCGGGCCACGAGCAATACACGCGCAACATGGTCACGGGCGCATCGACGGCAGATTTAGCGATTGTCTTGATCGACGCGGCCAAAGGCTTATCGATCCAATCGCGCCGCCATGCGCTGATCGCGCACTTGCTCGGCATTCCGCACGTGGTCGTCGCGATCAACAAAATGGATTTGGTCGACTATTCCAAAGACGTTTTCGAAACCTTGCGCGGCGAATTTTCCGCATTTTGCGCGCGTTTAGGCATACGCGACGTCCGCTTCGTGCCGATGTCCGCGTTGCGCGGCGACATGGTTGTCGATCGCGGCGAAAAATTGGCGTGGTACAAAGGCCCGACGTTGTTAGAAGTATTGGAAACCGTCACAGTGCTGGAAGATCGCAGCGGTCCGTTCCGCTTCCCAGTGCAATTGGTCGGCCGCCCGCACGCAGTCGAGCTGCAACACCTGCGCGGCTACATGGGCCGCATTGAGTCCGGCAGCGTCGCCGTCGGCGATTCAATTACCGTGTTGCCATCGGGACTCACGACGAGAATTCGCGAAATCGTCACCTATGACGGCGTGCTTGAAGTCGCGCACTCGCCGCAGTCCGTCATGTTGTTGCTGGAAGACGAGATCGATATTTCGCGCGGCGACATGATCGTTCATCCACATCACCAGCCAAAAGTTGAAAAGACTATCCGCGCGCATATTTCATGGATGGACAACGAGCCGCTCGATTTATCGCGCAAATATTTGATCAAGCAAACCACGCGTACCGCGAAAGCGGTCTTTACCGCCGTTGAACACAAAATCGACGTGCAAACATTGGAAGAAATAGATGCCAACGGCGTGTTGAAATTGAACGACATCGGCACCGTCGCGATCAAACTGCAACAACCGCTTGCGTTCGATTCCTATCAGGACAATCGAGTCACCGGCAGCTTCATCGTCATCGATGAAATCACCAACCACACCGTCGCCGCAGGGATGATTCGGTGAGCGGGAAAGTCTATTTGGTCGGCGCCGGGCCCGGCGCGCCCGATCTATTAACCTTGCGCGCGGCCAAATTGCTCGCGCAAGCGGACATCGTTTTTTACGATGCGTTGGTTCATCAGGACACCATAGCGTTAGCGGAACGCGCAGAAAAAATCGCCGTCGGCAAACGCTGCGGCAAAGCCTCGACCGCGCAACGCTTCATCAACAAACGCCTGGTTGATGCCGCGCAAAAATACCAAACCGTCGTGCGCTTAAAAGGCGGCGACCCGATGCTATTCGGCCGCGCGCAGGAGGAAATTCAAGCGCTCGAAGATGCCGGCATCGAATATCAAGTCGTGCCCGGCATCACCGCTGCACTCGCCGCCAGCGCCGATCTAGGCATCTCGTTAACGCGCCGCGGCTTGAGCCGCAGCGTCGCGTTCGTCACGCCACGAGTCGGCCCCGGTGAAGCGGAAAACGATTGGGTACAAGCCGTGATCGCGGCGGACACCATTGCCCTCTACATGGCGAGCGGAGAGGCGGAAGAAATTTCGGCACGACTGATTGCTGCGGGAAAATCGGCGAACACGCCCGTCGCAATTGTTGAAAACGCGTCGCTGCCGAATGCGCGCATCGAGTTTTCCACGCTGGCGAATTTAGCCAGCACCGTTGCCGCCCTCAATCTAGAAGGCCCTGCGCTCATTCTCCTTGGCGAAGTCTATCGCCAAGGCGCTGAAGCCTCCATCGAAAAAACCGTCGCTCAAGTCAGATTCGCCGCACAAAACTGATCCGAATCATCCAGCAATTTCACTAGGAAATATGCTGGAGAGGCGCATGAATAGAGGCTCTCACCGTAGCGTTCTCCGTCCGGAATAGCTGGTATTCCGTAGCAGGGCAATTAGATTGTGCCTGAGATAAGACGCCTTCCCTCTTGTGGCCTTAGGCCATAATGGGACCGGCCAAACTTTCCAACGCGTAGTAAGCAATTGCCTTTTAAGCATATTTTCGCTAAAGTAAGGAATCCTTACTTTTGGAAAATAGCATGCTAGCGAAAATCACTTCCAAAAATCAGCTCACGTTGCCGAAAGCCATCGTGAAAGAATTTCCCGGCACTGACTATTTCGATATTCAGATGGAGGCAGGGCGTATTGTTCTCACGCCG
>JANOGO010000318.1:0-33120 GCA_031406045.1 Pseudomonadota bacterium | reverse complement strand
GATGTCGAGCAACTTCGCCGCGCGTTCGGCGTCGCCGTAAAACAACTCATAAAAATCTCCCATGCGATAAAACAGCAGCATGTCCGGATGCTCGGCTTTAATCGCCAAGTATTGCTGCATCATCGGTGTGTGGCCGGAGGCGTTCATTATTTTTTACGAGTGATCAAGGCTCGATTTTAAACGTTGTTACGATGACGCGGGGCGCATGATGATTTTTTGCGTTACTTCGAGAGGGCAGGGTGAGGAGGGCAACGCAAGTTAGTAAATAGTCGTATCCCCATCAGCGAGGAAATATTAACGGCATCGTGCCGCAAGCCTTTATCCGCGCGCCTCCTGGCGATGCATGCCCTGCGAGGCAGTATCTATGCGCCTCGTGGCAGCATCGGCGTATGATGTTTTAAATCAAATTTGTGACAAATCGAAATCGTGCATCAATTCATTTGCGCGCTGCTTTTGTTTCTGCTTTGCACATTCGGGAGTTCGGCAGAATCGATTCTCGATGCGCTGCCGTTGTTGCTCGCGCACACGGCAAGCGATGACGTCGATCCCTTACCCTATCTCATCAGCGAAAAGCTTGATGGCGTACGTGCCCATTGGGACGGCACGATGTTACGTTTTCGCAGCGGCAATCACGTTAATGCGCCCGCGTGGTTTATCGCCAAGCTCCCGCAGCAATCGCTCGATGGCGAGCTGTGGCTCGGACGCGGGCGCTTCGAAGAATTATCCGGCCTCGTTCGCACCGAGCAACCCGATGACGATGCATGGCGACAAATCAAATACATGATTTTCGAATTGCCGAACGCGACGGGGACATTCGCGCAACGCTATCAAAAGATACGAGAGATTATTCGTCGAGAGAATTGGCCGCAACTTGAAGCAGTCGAGCATTTTACGATTCGCGATCGCGGCGAATTGCAGCGCAAGCTCAAACAAATAGTACACGATGGCGGTGAGGGATTGATGCTGCATCGCGCCGATGCGCTGTACATCACGGGCCGCAGCGATGCGTTGCTCAAATTAAAGCCGCTACTGGATACCGAAGCAAAAGTGATTGCCCACGTTCCGGGCAAAGGCAAATTCGACGGCATGCTCGGTTCGCTCGAAGTCGAAATGCCGAGCGGAAAACGTTTTCGCATCGGTACCGGTTTCAAGGATGATGTCCGAAAAAATCCACCGCCGATCGGATCGATCGTAACCTATCAATATCGTGGGTTAACGAAGAATGGTTTACCGCGATTTGCGAGTTTTTTGCGCGTGCGTCGAGAGTTTTAGTGTTTCACCGGGCAAAGCTGAATCTCCGCCGTCACGTGAACGATCTCATCATGTACCGCAAGTTGTTCGCGGATGCGTTGCGGTGTCAACGTTGCATCGTGGGTAACGACACTCATCGCGCACGAATACGCGCGCTTGCCTACGCGCCACACATGAAGATCGGTAACGTGCGTTTCGTCCGGCCCGGTCTCGATTGCCGCGCGAATTTCATCGACGACTGGATGATCCATTTCTCGATCGAGTAATACTTTTCCGGTGTCGACGATTAATCCCTTGGCCCAAATCGCCACTAACACCGCGCCGACGATTCCCATCACCGGATCGAGCCACGACCAGCCGAAATACAATCCACCGCCAAGCGCGATGATCGCCAGAACCGACGTTGCCGCGTCCGACACGACATGGGTGTACGCGGACTTGAGATTGAGATCATGATGGTGCTCGTGATTTTCGTCGCCATGGTCATGTGCATGATCGCCCGCGCGATTCAAAATCATCGCGCAAACGATGTTCACCACCAGCCCGATTACCGCGACGACAATCGCTTCGCGATAGTGAATCGATTGCGGTGAAATGAGCCGTTCAATCGAACTAAAGATCATCAACGCGGCGATGCCGAACAGAAAAATCGCGCTGGCAAAGCCGCCGAGAATTTCGATCTTCCAAGTGCCGAAAGCAAAACGCGGATCTCTTGCATAGCGCCGCGCCGCCGCGTAGGCAAAGGCGCTTAAGCCGATCGCCAGCGCGTGAGAACTCATATGCCAGCCATCGGCAAGCAGCGCCATCGAGTTGAACCACCAGCCCGCAACGATCTCGACCACCATCATCGCCGCCGTGATCCACATCACCAATCGCGTACCGCGCTCGGCATTGGGATTGCCGGAATCGAACGCGTGGTCGTGGGACCAATCGGCTAGGTGGTCAGAGTGCATGGTGAGATTTTACGCGCAGTTAAGGTTTTTCGGGACGCCTGGGATATTTTCCAGATGAACTGACGTCTATGCGAGATAGGAGTCGGGATCCTCATGCAAACCGTACCTTTGACTGACGAAGCCGTTGCCATTCTCAAAGTTTGCGATGAAGAATCACGCTAGACTATAACTAAATATAACCTTACACTACAACCATGCCCTACACCATCAAGATCAAGCGACAGGCAGGGAAGAAGCTGGCGAGTATCAGTAAACCGGAGCGCGACGCTATCACTGAAAAAATTACCGTGCTCGGGCAAGATCCGGACGATGAATCTCTGGATACCAAGAAACTTGCCGCCTCTCCCTATTGGCGCTTACGTGTTGGAAGTTGGCGCGTGATTTACGACCGGCATGACGATTTGAAAATCATTGCCATTGAGAAAATTAAGCCCCGTGGAGACGCTTACAAATGAACGCACCGTTGAGTATTCAAGTGATCAATTCGCTGGCGGGTGAGCCGGAATACGTGCTGATCCCGATTGCCGTTTACAAGGCCCTGCGCGAAGAGATCGAAGACGAAATCGCAGGCTTGGAAGCAATGGCGCAAAAGGACGATTCATACATTTCCTTCCAGCCTGAGGACTACATCACCAACCCCGTCGCGCTCGCTCGCATCGCGGCGCACGTCACGCAGAAGCAACTCGCCGAACGCATGGGCGTATCCCAAGCCTATGTCAGCAAGATTGAAAGTCAGACTAAAGTCACCGCTAAAACCATAGAGAAAACGATAGCAGCGCTGGGCACAAAGGCAAAAACGAAGACTCGTTGACGCTAAAATTTCGTGTCCGATCGCGTTGACCAACGACCGAATTCGCGTGAAATTGTTTTGCGAGGAAACGCTGGGGAAAAAACGGAATGCTGTTACGCGATTCCTTGATCAGTTGGTGCTGACGAGAGGAGTCGAACCTCCGACCTACTGATTACGAATCAGTTGCTCTACCAACTGAGCTACGTCAGCAACGAAATCGAATTATAGAGACTTAGCTTTCCTGCCGCAAATGTAACGACTAAACGTTCGAGGCGGCATAGCCAGGAGGCTCGCGGATACTGGCTTACAGGCCATGCCTTGCTACGAGGCACGCGGGCATTGGCTGCTGGCTCGATGCTATGAAAACAATTCGTGTAACGCGCGGCCCGGATTCTCGGCGCGCATAAATGCTTCGCCAACCAAAAACGTATCGACGTGATGTTCGCGCATCAGCGCGACGTCGGCCTTGGCTAAAATTCCACTTTCGGTGATGATGTGTCGCTCCTTCGGAACATCGCGAATGAGTTCGAGCGTGGTGTTCAGATCGGTCGCGAAGGTGCGCAGGTTGCGATTGTTGATGCCTACCAGCGGCGTGTTGAGTTGCAGCGCGAGATCGAGTTCGGCGCGGTCGTGGACTTCGACCAAAACCGCCATGCCGAGTTGGTGTGCGACGGATTCCAAATATTGCATTTTTGCCAACGGTAACGCGGCGACGATCAGCAAAATACAGTCGGCGCCCATCGCGCGCGCTTCGTAAATTTGGTATTCATCCATCATGAAATCTTTGCGCAGCACCGGCAAGTCGCACGCGGCGCGCGCTTCGACTAAGTATTCGCTTGCGCCTTGAAAAAACTGTCGATCCGTTAAAACCGATAAGCAGGCGGCGCCGTGTTGCGCGTAACTTTTGGCGATCTCCGCCGGGACAAAATGTTCGCGCAACACACCTTTGCTCGGGCTGGCTTTTTTCACTTCGGCGATGACGGCGGCTTGGCCTTGCGCGATTTTGTTTTGTAGCGCACCGATGAAGTCGCGCGGTTGGGGCATGGCTTCGGCATCGCGGCGAATCGCGTCAAAAGATTTCCCTATTTTTGCTGCGGCGATTTCTTCGGCTTTTACCGCAAGTATTTTTTGTAGGATATCGGACATTAAACTATTCGGCACAGCCTAAACAAAACGCTTGTGTCATTCCCGCGAAGGCGGGAATCCATTTGGCCTTAGCAATAACCGACGCAGTATGGATTCCCGCCTTCGCGGGAATGACAGTGGTAAATGGAAGCGTCATCGGTGAAGTCGGAATCAATTGTCTTTGAATGATTGACTGATCGCGGCAAGCTGATCAAGTTTTTGTTTCGCCGCGCCGGATTCCAACACTTCAAACGCGCGCCCGATGCCATCTTTCAACGTGGCCGAATGGCCGGAAACATAAATCGCCGCGCCGGCATTGAGCGCGACGATGTCGCGCGCCGGGCCGGGTTGGTTGTCGAGAACGGCGAGCAAAATCGCTTTCGATTCTGCCGCATCGCTGGCGCGCAAGGCCTGCGTCGGCACGGATTTGATGCCGAACATGGCCGGCTCGATTTGATATTCTTCGACGTGATTTTTATTCAGTTCGGCGATCATGGTCGAACCGCTCAGGGTAATTTCGTCGAGTCCGTCAAGGCCGTGAACGACCATCACGTGGCGGCTGCCAAGTTGCTTCAACACACGCGCCTGAATGCCGACCAGGTCGGGATGAAACACGCCCATCACTTGATTCGGCGCAGTCGCCGGATTGATCAGCGGGCCAAGGATATTGAAAATCGTGCGAACGCCCATTTCTTTGCGGATCGGCGCCGCATGTTTCATCGCGCTGTGAAAACTCGGCGCAAACATAAAGCCGATGCCGACTTGATCGATGCAGCGCGCGACTTGCTCGGGTGTGAGCATGATGTTAATGCCGAGCGCTTCGAGCACGTCGGCGCTGCCGCTGGACGATGACACGGAGCGACCGCCGTGCTTGGCTACTTTCGCGCCGGCCGCCGCGGTGACGAATGCTGCCGTCGTGGAAATATTGAATGTATGCTGCCGATCGCCGCCGGTGCCGCAAGTGTCGACTAGATATTCGCGATCTTTCGGTTCGACTTTTGTCGACAATTCGCGCAGCACTTGCGCGGACGCGGCGATTTCGCCAATGGTTTCGCCCTTCACCCGCAGGCCCATCAGAATCGCCGCGGTTTGTACCGGCGAGACTTCGCCGCGCATAATTTGCCCCATGACCGCGAGCATTTCATCGTAGAAAAGTTCGTTGCCTTCGATTAGGCGATTCAGCGCGTCTTGAACGGAGATGTTCACGCTGCCTCCCGAATTTCAAAATCGTGCGTGATCGTCGCGGTTTTCGCCAGCATGATCGATGCGGAACAATACTTTTCCGCCGATAAATTGATTGCGCGTTCCACTTGCGTCGGATTCAGATTTTTTCCGGTGACAACAAAATGAAAGTGAATTTTCGTGAACACTTTCGGATCGCTCAGTGCGCGCTCGGCATCCATTTCGACCACGCAATCCGTGACGTTTTGCCGGGCTTTCTTCAAGATAAAAATCACGTCGAACGTAGTACAACCGCCGGTGCCGATCAACACCGTTTCCATTGGCCGCATGCCCAGATTACGCCCGCCGGCTTCCGACGCGCCATCCATCAAGAATGCGTGGCCGCTCTCGGATTCGCCGAGAAAGGACATGCCTTCGACCCACTTGATCCGCGCTTTCATGACTTTCCAATTGCTTAATCGATTCGCGATTATAACAACCGCTGCCGACGCTGAATAAATGCCATCAGCCTATCGCCGAAAAGCGATCGTGCCACGAGCCACTCTAAGCCTGGTTCGTGGCAGGGCATGCCTGGAGAGTCACATCAATCAATGACCTACAGGCCATCGATGAAAACGTTACTGATAAACTGGGCTTTGAATAATGCTGATGCCGGATTCTTCGAATATTTGGTCTTCGATGTAACGGCTTTCCTGATTCGTTTTAACCGCTTCACATTTTCCGATTACGCCTTCCATTGGCCCATTTTCAAAACCCCATGCGCCGTTGTTTTTCAGCCAGTAACTGCCGTTCGGCACCCGCTCGCCGCAATTCCATTGGTCGACTAACGCCATTTGGCGCGCATTCATTCGTTCGCCGTTGATGTAGATATTGCGTTTGTTTTGGCCGGCGTGGCTGACCGAGGCCAATGAAGCGATAATCATGATGATAAGCATCGCTACTGAGGTGTTGAATGTGCGCATGTTGAGTCTCCAAATTTGTCGAAGTCGGATCGCGCGAGCGGTTCTTGCGCGGTTCAAACAGTGAATCCCGGCGTATTCACAAAGGTTCAAAGCAGTTGAAAATTCTTTGAAAGTTTTTGCGCGCGGTGATGCCATTTCCATCGCTTTTGACAAGAGGGGTACTTATTTTTTATAATCGATGGTTTCGCGGCACTATTTGCAGGGATTTTCCATGAAGACGTTTTCCGCCAAGGCGCACGAAGTCAAGCGCGACTGGTTTATTATTGACGCCAAAGAGCAAGTGCTTGGGCGTATGGCTGCGCAAATCGCCCTGCGGTTGCGCGGTAAGCACAAACCTATTTTCACGCCCCACGTTGATACCGGCGATTTTATCGTCGTGGTGAATGTCGACAAGTTGCGCGTAACCGGCAATAAAGCCGAGGACAAAAAGTATTATCGCCACAGCGGCTATCCGGGCGGTGTTTCCGAAACCAATTTCAACAAGATGCAAGCGCGCTTCCCGCGCCGCGTGTTGGAAAAAGCGGTTAAGGGCATGCTACCCAAAGGCCCGCTGGGCTACGCGATGATCAAAAAGCTCAAAGTCTATTCCGGGGAAAGCCATCCCCACGAAGCGCAACAGCCGCAACCCCTTACGGTATAAGGATAAAATATGATTGGTAACTATTACTACGGAACGGGTCGGCGCAAGAGTTCAGTTGCGCGGGTGTTTATCAAAGCCGGTAGCGGCAATATCATCGTCAACGAAAAGCCGGTGGATCTGTATTTTTCCCGCGAAACCGGCCGCATGATTGTGCGCCAGCCGCTGGAACTGACCAACAATGTCGGGTCGTTCGACGTGATGGTCACGGTGGCCGGTGGCGGCGAATCGGGCCAAGCCGGGGCGATTCGCCACGGCATCACCCGGGCGTTGATCGACTACGATGCGGCATTGAAGGCCGCGCTCAAAAAAGCGGGGTTGGTTACTCGCGATGCGCGCGAAGTCGAGCGTAAGAAGGTCGGATTACGCAAAGCGCGCCGCGCGAAGCAGTTCTCCAAGCGATAACGCGGTTGGTTCGCTGCGAAAAGGCCGCCTCATCGGGCGGCTTTTTTGTTTTTGGGTTACGCTATTCTTCCTTCGTAAAAGAGGTTGGCAATGATTAAGATCGGAATTGTGGGGGGCACGGGCTATACGGGCGTCGAATTGTTGCGTATTTTGGCGCGCCATCCCGAGGTACAGCTTGCGGCGATTACTTCTCGTAAAGAGACCGGCATGCCGGTTGCGGAGATGTTTCCCAGTTTGCGCGGTTCGGTCGATCTTAAATTTAGCGATCCGAAAGAAGCGGGATTGGCGAAGTGCGACGTCGTTTTCTTCGCGACGCCGAATGGCATCGCCATGACCGAAGCGCAAGCGTTACTCAGTGCCGGCGTAAAAGTCATTGATTTAGCGGCAGATTTTCGGATTAAAGACATTGCCATCTGGGAAAAATGGTACGGCATGACCCACGCTTGCCCTGAATTAGTACAGGAAGCCGTGTACGGCTTGCCGGAAGTAAATCGCGAGGCAATCAAGGGCGCGCGCATTGTTGCGAATCCCGGTTGCTATCCCACCGCGACGCAATTGGGATTTTTGCCGCTCGTCGAAGCCGGCGTAGTCGACGATCAACATTTAATCGCCGATACCAAATCCGGCGTCAGCGGCGCCGGGCGCAAGGCGGAAACCCATATCCTATTTTCCGAAGCATCGGACAATTTCAAAGCCTATGGCGTGGCCGGTCATCGCCATTTGCCGGAAGTGCGGCAAGGGTTGGCGCGCGCCGCGGGCCATGAAGTTGGTTTGACGTTCGTGCCGCACCTGGTGCCGATGATCCGCGGCATCCACGCCACGCTGTATGGCCGATTGACCAAGGACATCGACCTGCAAGCGCTGTTTGAGAAGCGCTACGCCAATGAGCCTTTCGTCGACGTGCTACCCGCAGGTAGCCAGCCCGACACGCGCTCGGTGCGCGCCAGCAACCTGTGTCGCATCGCCGTGCATCGGCCGCAGGGCGGCGATACGGTGGTGGTGCTGTCGGTGATCGATAACTTGGTCAAAGGTGCGGCCGGGCAGGCGGTGCAGAACATGAATTTGATGTGCGGGTTGCCGGAAACCATGGGTTTGACCCATGTTCCGGTGCTACCTTAGTCAAACGTACTTGAAGTTTCGCGAATTGAGGCCCATATTCAAAATTGACCCCAAGCAAAGTCGGTTGCATAATGCACTATGAGTTTTAGGAGAGCCGTATGAACGCCGTAGCAGAATTACCCGCGCCACTGATCTTTACCGACAGTGCAGCGAATAAAGTGAAAGACCTGATCAACGAAGAGGGAAACGAAGCGCTCAAATTGCGCGTATTCGTGACGGGCGGCGGCTGTTCAGGGTTCCAGTACGGTTTCACATTCGACGAAGAAACCAACGAAGACGACACCGCGATGAAAAAAAATGGCGTGACGTTGCTAATCGATCCGATGAGCTATCAATATTTGATCGGCGCGGAGATCGATTATCAAGAAAACCTGGAAGGCTCGCAATTCGTGATTAAGAATCCGAATGCGACGTCGACTTGCGGCTGCGGATCGTCGTTCTCGGCTTAATTTCCGGCAGATTCAAAAAAATGGGGAGCGAAAGCTCCCCATTTTCTTTTCCGGAATACTAAAAACTTATTCGAAGTTAACCGCGCTCGCGGTTTCGCGCATCATGTCGAGTTGCGCAAACATCGGTTTGGCCGTCAATTCGAAAATCGCTTTGAAGCCGGGGATGACCGGCGCCGCGATCGGTACCGATCTGCCTTGCGGGTCGTGTTGCACGCCCGCGACTTTGAATTCGTAATGCACGTGGGGGCCGGTGGCCCAGCCGGTACTGCCGACGTAACCGATCACTTGGCCTTGTTTGATCTGCGCGCCCTTGCGCATACCGCTAGCATAGCCCGACATGTGTGCGTAAACGGTGCTGAATTGGTTGTAATGTTTGATTTCAACCACATTGCCGTAACCGTTTTGCTGGCCCACAAAATCGATCACGCCTTCGCAGGTCGCGAGAATCGGTGTGCCGTGCGGCGCAGGAAAATCGACGCCGCGATGAGCGCGCCAATCGCCGAACACTGGGTGTTGGCGCGCGTTGCTGAAGCCGGAACTGACGCGGGAGAATTCCAGCGGCGAACGCAAAAACGCACGCTTTAAGCTTTTGCCCTCGGGTGTGTAGTATTCTCCGTCGCCGCTGCTGTCGTCGAATAACACCAACCGATGGCTCTCTCCGCGGTTGACGAATTCGGCGGCGACCAAGCGGCCGACGCGAACCAGGTCAGCGCCGTCATAAAATGCTTCGTACGCGACTGCGAACTGATCGTTTTTCTGCAAATCCTGGTGGAAATCGATTTCCGTTGCGAATAGCTTGAGTAATTGCGTTGCAATTGCGTCCGGCACATCGGCGGAGTCCGTCGCGGCAAACAGCGAGCTTCTGATCCGGCCGGATTTGAAAATAATGCGCTTATCCAGCGGTAAGGTTTCCTCTAGCGACAGCAGTTGATCGCCGATTTTCATGACTTTTAACACCGAATCGCCGCCGACGCGCATGCGCAGACTGAGTAATTCGCCATCCTCGCCGACGCGGGTCTCTAATAAACGTCCCGGCGCCAGCGCTTTGTAGATCACTTTCGCCGTCGAATCGGTTTTGAGAAAATCGATCGCTGCCGGATCGTCCGCCTGCATGCGCGCGAGAATCGCCGAAACCGTATCACCGCGGCGCACGATTTCTTGCCGCGAATAGACCGCGCCATCCGCTTGTTTACTCAGCAATCCGGGCGGCAGCGTAAGCTCATATTCCGCGACCTCAATGGCAATACTTTCCGTGCGCGTGTTCGGCGCGATCCCGAATGCAGCAACCATGCCGAACAGCGGCAAGGCAAACGCTACGGAGATCCAGCGTGGACGGAGTTTTGATGCGAAAGAACGGATGTTTTGCGCTATCATGCGTGACCTATTTACCCAGCTAAATGATGGACACTGAATTCGATCGGGTACGTTACCATACCTCGTTCGATTCACCAAGCAGTTTTTCTTTCAATAATAGTTAAATTCTGTGTTAAATCAATTTTATGGATAATAAATGTCAAGTGATTCCGCATTAGGCGTCTTCAAACGCGGCGCCAGCGAGCTACTGGTTGAGGCGGAATTGGTCGAAAAGCTGAAGCAAAATCGCCCGCTACGCATTAAAGCCGGATTCGACCCAACGGCGCCGGATCTGCATTTGGGCCATACCGTCGTGCTGAACAAGATGCGGCAAATTCAGGACTTGGGACATCACGTTGTCTTCCTGATCGGCGATTTTACCGGCATGATCGGCGATCCGAGCGGCAAAAATACCACCCGCCCGCCGCTCTCCCGCGAAGCGGTTTTAGCCAACGCCGAGACCTATAAAGCCCAGGTTTTCAAGATTTTGGACGCCGAAAAAACCGAGGTCGCGTTTAATTCCACTTGGATGGGCAAGATGGATTCGGCGGATTTGATCAAACTCGCCGCCACGCACACGGTTGCGCGAATGCTGGAGCGCGACGATTTTTCTAAACGGTATGCTGGCAACCAGCCTATTGCGATCCACGAATTTTTGTATCCGCTAGTGCAAGGCTATGATTCCGTTGCGCTAAAAACCGATGTCGAGCTCGGCGGCACTGACCAAAAATTTAACTTATTGGTTGGGCGCGAGTTGCAGAAGCATTTCGGCCAATCGCCCCAATGCGTGCTGATGATGCCGCTACTTGAAGGCTTGGACGGCATAAACAAAATGTCCAAATCGTTGGGAAACTATATCGGCATCAACGAAAGCCCGGATCAGATTTTCGGCAAGTTAATGTCAATTAGCGACGTGTTAATGTGGCGTTACCTGGAGTTATTGTCTTTTAAGCCCATAAGCACGTTGCGCCAATGGAAAACCGAGGTTGAGTCGGGCAAGAATCCGCGCGATGTTAAGGTGACGTTAGCGCAAGAAATCGTCGCGCGGTTCCACAGCTCAGCAGCGGCCGAACAGGCGCTTGCGGACTTTGAAGCCCGTTTTAAACAAAATGCTATTCCCGATGACTTGCCTGAGAGCCTTATTCCATGCGGTTCTTCAGGCATCGGTATCGCGCAGTTATTAAAGCAAGCAGGATTGACGCCGAGCACATCGGAGGCATTACGTATGATCGACCAGGGCGGCGTGAAGATTGACGGCGAAAAAGTGAGTGACCGCTCGCTTATTCTGCCAAAAGGGACGGAAGCGGTGTTTCAAGTCGGGAAACGAAAATTTGCGCGGGTGAAATTGGCTTAGATTATCCCAATACCACCGACTTAAATTCTGTAATTCCCGCGAAAGCGGGAATTTATTTGGCCTCACAAAATCACCATTGGCCTCCCAAAGTCACTATGGATTCCCGCCTTCGCGGGAATGACAGCCTCGGTATTTTTTTGCCTGATTCTAAAAATTGACTCTTGACGAACAAAAAAACACCCCGCCAAAAGGCGGGGCGTAATGTTCAGGAGGCCGTGCTGTTTTAGTTATCCATCAATTCCAATGACGCCGTTCATGATGATCTCGGCCGTGATGACGGCGGTGGTCATGGTGACGGCCCCAGCGGCCACGATCGCGCTCATCGCAATCGTCGTAATCGCGCCGCGGCGGTGCATAAACCACGCGCGGCTCTTCAACCGGCACGTAAACCACCCGTTCCACCGGCCGCGGATGGCGATAAACCGGCTCCGGATAATATTCAACGCGTTCATGCCGGTGACGACCGACATCGTGGCCGATCGTCACGCCGGTTGCCGCGCCGATGACCGCGCCGATCACGGCGCCGCGGTGGCCACCGACGTCACGACCGATCACTGTTCCAACCGTCGTTCCAATTACCGCACCGATAATAGTTTCGCCGTGGTCGGCGCGCGCCGGGGCGCTCGTGGCGGCGATCAACGCCACCGAAGCTAGGGTTATTGCAATCAACTTTTTCATCGTTTTCTCCAAAGTCGTGAGAAGTGCTCACGGGGAAAATAACGAGCAAGCGAGACGATTAGTTACGACTAGAGTGTATCGAATTGTAAAATCGTTAGGGGTTAGGAGCTAGGAGGGAGGAGTTAGGAACGGCGGTTGGGACCGCCGCTCCACGTGCAATAGCCGATTTTAAGTAATCGTGCCGCCACGCGTTTCAACATAGACCGCGTACAAGGATTGCGATCCGGTCATGAACAGGCGATTGCGCTTGGTGCCGCCGAAGCATACCTTGGAAATAATTCCCGGCATGCGAATGCGGCCGATGCGCAAGCCCTCGGCGAAACTGGGTTTACCATCTATTTTCATGCTGGCGATTACTTTCGGATTTTTGAGTTTTTTGCCATTAATTTCTCCACTTTGCCCGGTGCATCGACGCGGTAAATCGCTCCTTCTGAATCGGCTCCGGGCTTTTCGCACTCTGCGTCAAACGATTGTCTTCGTATTCCATCAGGCTGCCATAGCCCGCCCCGTTCCGGGGCCGGGCTTACGAAATAATGAAAAACTTTAGTTTGTTACGATTACACGGTCGATGCCATGCATCACGCCATTGTTTGCCACAAGATCCGGCACAACGACGAACGCGCCTTCGATGGCGAACTTATGCCGGCGATTTGCTTTAAAGTCCAGGGTTTCACCCGATAGCGAGCGCATCTTGCCGATCGGCACATCGCCGACCTTCAGCTTATTGGCGACGATGTGATGCTTGAGCACTTGCTGCAGTTGCGTGAGGTCTTTTATCAGTGCATCCAATTTTCCGGGCGGCAGTTTGGAGAATGCCTCGTCGGTGGGTGCGAACACGGTGTATTCGCCACCTTTAAGCATGTCGGTCAGTCCGGCTTTGTCGATCGCGGTGAGCCAGGTTTTGAACGAACCCGCTGATTTAGCCGCTTGTATGAGATCTGTGGCTTGCGTTGCTGGGCTCGGTTGCGCAGCGGTCGGTTGATTTGCGTTTTGCGCGGCGACGATTTCGCTCGCATCCGCCAACGCACTCAGAGGCAGTACTAGGGAAGCGGAGGTCAATAAACCGGCTAACAGTTTGGAGTGGGTAGCTTTCATTGCGTTTTCCTTTCTAATCAAAAATTGATGAACCATTAACTCACTAAATTGGCGTGGGAATAAAACCACGCATTTCTCATGCGCCCATCGCATGAGCATTTGTTACATGCTTTTAGAGCATCGTTTGTAAGTACAGTTCATAGAGAAAGATAATTTGTATTTATAGAAAACATAGATAAAAGGCTATTAATAAGACTAACGATGTTCGGGAGAAATAGGTGCCTCGAATTGGGCTATGGGATAAGGCGACGACCTCTGGTGGGCGATGAGAAACGGATAAACAAAAAACGCAGCGAGTAACCATCGCTGCGTTCCAAGGCGGTAACAGAAAAAAGAGCTAACCGATCGCGTACTTATTTTGCTGTTCGATTTTTGTCGGTTGTGGGAGCATTAACGGGAAACTATCCGGCGCACGTTTCAACAAATCCATGTTCATTTGCAACACTTGGGAACGTTTATTGAGACTGTGTTGCTGCTCCACGTTCCCCGGCATCTGATTTGCTTGCGCATTAGCAGTCATCGATATCGCCAACGCTACGCCGCTCGCGACGACTGCAATACCAATTAAAACCTTAGAACTAGATATTTTGATTTTGGTACTCATTCGTGTATTCCTTTCATCGGTATTCTTCAAGAAAGCAGATTGGCTAATCTGCCGCTAAGCAATGGGTATACTTTTATCCTTTAGATTTTGCATTCCAAACTCCCGTCAGGAATTTCTCCATTTCCTCGGGAGAGATCGAGTGATCTTTGTTGGTGTCGATAGCATTCCAATCGCGAACGCCCGTTACAGCTAACTTGTCTTCCTTGGCCTCCATAACAATCGCTTTCTTATTTGTGGTGTGGTTCGATTGCTCTTTGGCGCCAACATCATCGGCTGCGAAAACCAATGATGGGCTGGCAAACGCGGCGACAAGTAAAATCTTCGTCCAATTAGTCTTCATTTCAGTTTCCTTTAAAGTGTGAAAAAAATTTGCGGTGAAAAGTTAGATTCCGGTCGGCGGTAACAACACACGGTCAACGATATGGACCACCCCGTTTTCGACCAGAATTTCGTCTTTTTCGGTAACCTGAGCCTTGTTTACGAAGAAGCGTTTTTTCTTCGGTTTCGTCAATACGACGTTTTGACCCTCCAGAGTCTTAACGGTTTGCGTTCCCTTGGTCTTATCGGAAAGAACGATCTTTTCTCCGGGGATGACGTGGTACTTAAGGATTTTTGCAAGCTTTTCCTTATCCTTCACCAAGTCATCGAATGTGCCCCTACCGAGTTGCTCGAAGGCAGCGTTGTCCGGCGCGAAGATAGTGAAAGGACCGTCGCCTTTGAGCGCGTCCTCAAGCCCCGCGGTTTGAATTGCTTTCCACAACGTTGCAAGCCGAACGTCTTCGGCGAGAAATTTACCTACCGTGCTGTTGGTCGTTTCGGCGTTAGCGGTACTTATTCCCATTGTGGTCAAGGCGACCAAGAAAAATCCACTGAGAAGTTGCTTCAATTTCTGCATTTCAATTGTCTCCAGTCTGAGTTTATTCAACAGCCCGCGATCAACCTGCTTTCTTTGAATCGCGAACCTGAAACCGAAGTCTAGAGGAGACAGACAATAGAGTAAAATAACTTATTATTATTTTATCTATAGATTTTTATCTATATAAAGATTTCAGAGTTTCCCGGTAACAAGAATGTGTTTTACAATTTCCCGTCGTGAAAATGCCGGACTATCAGCGCCGGAATTTAACCGGCTTTGAGCGCTCGCTTTGGAACGAAGAGTTCTTCCTGAATCATTTCCGCTTCTTCTTTTAAATATTCAAAAAAAGTAGCCGCGACCACAGAGAATTGCTTACCGGCGGGATAGACGATGTGCCAGGACCGGACGATGGGGAATCCCTCGACATCCAGAACGGCGATCCTATCTTGCATCGGCTCGAGCATCATGGCGTGTTGCGAGAGAATCGAAAGCCCCATGCCGCCTGCAACCGCCCACTTGATGGCTTCGTTGTTGCTGAGTTCCATCTTTACCGGCAACGTTACTTTGCGTTTGGCGAAGAACTCCTCGGCTACGATCCTCGTACCCGAGCCTTTTTCGCGGAAGATAAATCGCTCCTTCGCCAATCGCGCCAGCGAAATACGTTTCTTTGTTGCTAGCTCATGCGCCCTAGGCGCTATCACCACCAGTGGATTTTGCAGGAACGGGACCTTCTCGATGGCCAGATGTTCCGGCGGCACGCCCATAATATAAAGATCGTCCAGATTGTTGACCAATCGCTCCAGCACCTGGTCGCGATTCACAACCTCGAGAGCAACATCGATACCCGGATAGTGTTGGCAAAATGGCCCAAGCAAGCGAGGGATAAAATACTTTGCCGTGGTAACAATAGAAACTCGTAACTTGCCGGCTTTCGCGCCTTTCAAGTCTGAGATCTTCATTTCGAATCGATCCCAAGAATCAAACAGCTCCCGTATCGTCTGGTAAAGCTCTTTGCCGGCATCGGTGAGATAAATCTTCTTACCCACTTGTTCGAACACCGGTAAGCCTATGGTATTGGTGAGTTGCTTAATCTGCGCAGACACCGTCGGCTGCACTACGTGAAGTTCCTCAGCCGCGCGCGTGAAGCTGCTGTTTCGCGCAACCGCTTCGAATAGGCGAAGCTGATTCCAAGTCACTCGCATGCTAAACCTTCAAGAATATGAATAGAGATATATCTATGATATCCAATAAAACAAATCATTTCTATGAATGTAAAAACTTATCTAAACTTCGAGTCATGGAATTTCTTAATTAACGTTGAAGGAAAGCCACATGCTATACGCACTACGCGAAACGATTAGCAAAAATCCAAGCCCGATCGTCGATTGGGCCTACCCAGTACCGGGTGAAGAAAAGCAGGCCCACGAGGTCCCGATAACCGTATCGCACGGCGACGGCATCGGCCCGGAAATCATGGATGCGACTCTAAATATTCTTTCGAACGCCGGGGCCAAATTGAAGCCGCAAACCATAGAGATCGGCGAAAAAGTGTATCACCGAGGATTTGCGTCCGGCATTGGCCCGGATGGCTGGCAATCGTTGCGCGATACCAAGGTGTTTTTGAAAGCGCCCGTTACCACGCCGCCGGGCGGCCTCAAGAGTGTGAACGTAACGCTGCGCAAGGCTTTTGGTTTATACGCAAATATACGTCCCTGCGTCGCGTATGCGCCGCATGTGCGTGCGCTTAGCCCGGAAATGAATGTCGTGGTCATTCGCGAAAACGAGGAGGATCTGTATGCTGGGATCGAGCATCGGCAAACCGAAGATGTGTTCCAATGCCTGAAACTCATTTCTCGCTCCGGGAGCGAACGGGTGATTCGCTATGCGTTTGAATTCGCGCGCGCGAACGGACGCAAGAAAGTCACCTGCCTCACCAAAGACAACATCATGAAACTGACCGATGGCTTGTTTCATCGAGTGTTTGATGAGGTGTCGCAAGAGTTTCCGGAAATTTCTAGCGAGCACTTAACCGTCGACCACGGCATTGGAAAAATTGTCTCCGAGCCAACGCATTTCGATGTCGTCGTCGCCCCCAATCTATATGGCGACATCGCCTCGGATTTAGCGGCCGAGGCCGCAGGCTCGATAGCATTAGTCGGATCGGCGAATATCGGACATCACGGCGCGATGTTCGAAGCGGTACACGGCAGCGCGCCGGCTATTGCCGGAACCGATACCGCAAACCCTTCGGGATTACTGCTTGCATCGTTGATGATGCTGCAGCACATCGGTCAATACGAGGTAGCGAATCGAATTCATCGAGCTTGGCTACGGACGCTGGAAGACGGCATCCACACTGCCGATTGCTATTCGAAACAGCACAGCGCAAAGCGGGTCGGCACGAAGGCTTTCGCCGCAGCGGTGATCCAGCGGCTTGGCTCCAACCCGCGACATCTTGTTGCCGTAAACCCGCGCATACCTGTTCCACAACCGCCAACGCCTCGATCCGATGCGCCATTGCTGGAAAAAGAAATCGTCGGCGTAGATGTGTTTATGCATTGGCGTGGCAAATCGCCCGAAGTTCTCGCGCGCGCCCTGCAAGAGGTCGACAGCAATGGTTTCGGATTATCGATGATTACCAATCGCGGCGTGAAAGTCTGGCCAAACGGCCTGACCGAAAGTTTTTGTACCGATCATTGGCGCGGCCGCTTCATGGTCGCCAATGGGCAGAACACGGTGAGCCTCGAGCAAATCAACGGCTTGCTCCGAAACCTCGTGTCGGCAGGCATCGATTTCATCAAGATCGAAACGCTGTGTACGTTTAACGACGAGCCCGGTTATTCGGCGGGACATGGACAGTAACGCTTTCGCCACGACATGCATTCTCGGTAACAACTAAAAGCGATGATGCGAATAATTCTATTTTTAGCCACCAACATCGGCGTAGTGCTGGTTCTGAGCGTGACCCTCAGGCTTCTTGGAATCGATAGTTATTTGACTGCCCAAGGGCTTAACTACCAGAGCCTGCTTATTTTTGCCGCAATAATGGGTTTCGGCGGGGCCTTTATTTCGTTAGCGATTTCGAAGTGGAGTGCTAAGCGAATGACCGGCGCACAAGTCATCGCGGAACCGAAGACTGAAACGGAAAGATGGCTCGTGCGTACTGTGACGCGCCAGGCACAGGCGGCGGGCATACCGATGCCGGAAGTAGCAATCTATGACGCACCAGAAGTGAATGCTTTCGCAACCGGCATGTCGCGCCGTAACTCACTGGTAGCAGTCAGCACCGGATTACTGCATAAGTTGACCCCCGAGGAAGTCGAGGCCGTTTTGGCCCACGAAGTCAGTCACATTGCCAACGGCGATATGGTGACGCTTACGCTAATCCAAGGTGTCGTCAACACTTTCGTGCTGTTCCTATCTCGCGTCATCGGCAACCTGGTGGACAAAGCGATCTTCAAAACCGAGCACGGTCACGGCCCGGCATTCTGGATAACCACCATCATCGCCGAGATCGTGCTGGGCATACTTGCAACCGTGATTGTTATGTGGTTCAGCCGCCGCCGAGAATTTCGCGCGGATGCCGGCGGTGCCGCACTAGCCGGCCGGCAAAAGATGATTGCCGCACTTAAGCGCCTGCAAGCGCAACACTCGGAGCCACAACTGCCTAACGAGATGCGCGCGTTCGGCATCGCCGGAAGCGGTAAAGGGCTCATGCAATTTTTTACTTCGCATCCGCCTTTGGAGCAACGAATTAATGCGTTACGCGCAAGCAATGCGTAATCGAGATAGTTGATATCGGAGTAACTTTTAAAGGAGAGTTTAGATGAAAGAGACACTGGCAAAATCATTGTTTAAACGCCTCGGCGGCAAGATCGCTCAATCGGTCCGACGGCCGAGCCATGAGGTCTGGATAGTCCGCAAACCCAAACTGCACGCCACCCTGGTGAGCAAACTAAAACGCGCGGCGCCGGCCGTGGCGCGACAAAAAAATTCCTGGAAGATATTCCGTATGGCGAATGAACTAATGGTTGCTCGGCTGCGCCCCGTCTCGCAGCGGGTTTTGAGTTGACATCAAATCCGGATTGTTCGGGTTTTTTTGAACCCTCTTTAAAGGGTTGGGTCAAAATTTTTATACTAACGAGAGTAAATACCGATGCACTTATTTGATACCTCCCAGGCGTTTAGTTCTCATGTTTGCAAGCTGGGCGCTAGATGACAGAGATCGCTCACACTGGTACACCGATCCTCTACCTTGGTTTCACCGTTCTTGTCGTAGTCCTATTACTCGTCGATTTCTGGGTATTAAAGGCGCAGGGCAGCCACCGCGTCTCCATCAAAGAAGCGGCAAGTTGGTCAGTCGTATGGTTTCTTGCCGCCATCGCGTTCGGCGGCTGGCTTTGGTGGCATCTCAATGGGTTACACGGGCCGGATGTCGCCGGTCAAAAGACGCTTGAGTATTTCACCGGCTACGTGATCGAAAAAGGACTCGCGATCGAGAACGTGTTCGTCTGGATCACGATCTTCGCTTATTTTTCTGTTCCGCCTGAATACCAGAAGCGGGTGCTGCTTTGGGGCGTTGTCGGCGCGATCGTCATGCGCGCTGGATTAATCTATCTCGGAGCGATTTTGATCCAGCAATTTACCTGGATCTTTTATGTCTTCGGCGCGTTCCTGGTGCTCACCGGCATCAAGATGCTCTTGTTCACCAATCAGAAGACCGACTTATCCAAGAATCCGCTGTTGCGTTGGTTGCGCAGCCACGTAAGGATCACTGAAACATTCCACGGCGAACAATTCACGGTAATGAAAAATGGCCTGCGTTATGCGACACCGCTGTTGCTGGTTCTGGTACTTGTAGAAGTTAGCGATCTCATTTTCGCTGTCGACAGCATTCCTGCCATTTTTGCGGTGACGAGCGATCCATTCATCGTATTCACCGCGAATACGTTCGCTATTCTCGGATTGCGAGCGATGTATTTCCTACTAGCCGATGTAGCCGACCGCTTCCATTTACTCGGCTATGGTTTAGCGATCATCGTCACATTCGTCGGTGTAAAAATGCTGATCATGGATTTTTACAAAATTCCCATCCCCTGGATGCTGGGTGTCGTCGCAGCGATCTTAGTTGCATCGATCGTCGCGAGTCTTGCAACAAAGCCGAAGCACGCGGGCGTGCGGCCATAGGCGCGGCATTTAAACTGATGGGTCCGGTTTGGTCGAAGTACCTGCTGAGTGCGTTAGCGTTATCAGTAATTGCGTCGCCTGCGTACGTGCAATCGCAGCCTGCACCAATTGCGGACACGCTCGAGGATCCACGCATTGACGTGGGTGGCGAAAACCCAGTCTTTCCAAAACGCAGGATTTTCGTCTCGTACGATTGGCAGGATTTGCAAGAGGGCGAGCACCTCAACCGCGGTCGGTTGCGAATGTTGCAACCATTTGGGCGCGATGCGCGCTATTCGTGGCAGATCGAACTACCTTACGAGCAACTGCGCGAAGCCGATGGCAATGTCATTCGCGGCCTATCAGATATCGGTACGCGGATCAATTGGACATTTTATCGAACGCCACGGTTGCGCCAGAATCTGGGCTTGAATGTGCAATGGCAAACGGCGCACGATAGCCGATTGAGTGACAACGCGACGCTGTTGCAACCGCAATACGCTTTTTCCTATGCACGCAGCGAGACCTTCGTCGTCAGTGGCCAACTGACCTACGCACGCTCCGTTGATCGCGATCGCGGCGCCCCTATCGTTAATCGCCTGGCGTTCGAGCCTAGTGCGACGGTTTTGCTCCCGGAAAGTTGGTCCTGCACAGTAGCGACTCGGTTGAGCTGGAATTTCGAACGCAAGAAACTCGCCGCGACGGCTAGAGGCACGCTCGGGTTCATTCTAGGCCAGCGAAAAGAGTGGGAACTAGACGCGTTCATTGAGCACGCCCTTTCGGATTTGGCGCGGCAGACACAGTTCGAGAAACGGATAGGCATTGACCTGGTACGCTACTTTTAGTCGAGTCTGGCGTTGAGTAGGTAATGTCCGTGCTCGGATCTCGGACGTTGGCGGTTGCGTGCTGGCTATGCGGGTTTGCGATCTTAGCGCTCGGCGCATGGATGGTTTGTTTTGCGCCTAACTGCGCGGCTACCGCAGCAGATACAAGAATAATGGGATGGTTTTCACAGCAGCGCAGTGCCACAGCCGATCAGTTGTTTCGTGCCGTGACTTGGTTGGGTTCCGTGGCAGTGCTGGCGCCATTGGTGCTCGCGAGTGTATTTGCTTTGCTGTCGCGTCGGCACATCCGAGAGGCCTATTTTCTCAGCGCCGCGCTGGTGGGAACGATAGCGATTATGCATATCAGTAAGCTTATCGTTGGGCGGTCACGCCCTACGGATGTCGATGCCCTCGTGGTGATGCCGTGGGACCCGTCGTTTCCAAGCGCGCATACCGCGCAGATCGTCAGCGTGATATTGGCGGGCCTCTTGGTCATCTATCGACTGAATCGTGTTTGGTTCAATAGTCTTTGGCCGGCAGCATCAATTGCCATAGTTCTGGTCGCGCTGTCGCGGATCTATCTCCAAGTTCACTATCTTTCCGATGTATTGGTCGGCGCCACAGTAGGTGTGCTGTGGGTCTGCGGACTGGCATCGTTGGTGCTGTACCAAACTAAAGAACGGCAAAAGGAGTAAACATGCGCAACAAATTCATCGGTATCGGCGAGCCTGGCTACGATCCGCGCCGGAAACTACGCACCATTTTTTCTGGGTTGCGCTATGCCGTGCTTTCCGATTTCAGCGTCGCTTACAAAGTCATATTGTCCGTCGGCGTTCTCGCCGCCGCCTTCGTATTGCGGCAATGGGTCGACGTATTACTCATTTTGCTGGCGACCGGCATGGTGTTGACAGCAGAGATTTTGAACAGCGCTATCGAGGCGCTTTGCGATTTCGTTGAGTTCAGACATAACGAAAAAATTAAGATCATCAAAGACGTCGCGGCCGCGGCAGTGGGGGTCAGCATACTTGTCTGGGCGATTATTCTTGTTTCAGAGATCGTGCGTCTTTGGGATATGTTCGTTAGGTAAATGACGTTGATCGAAATGGGCGTCGAGATATTGTTCAAGGATGAAGGATGAAGGATGAAACCGAGCGAGGCGGCGGTTTTTCGCTGCCGCCTCGCTTTAGTTTCGAAGAATCATTAATTAAGTAATCGTGCCGCCACGCGTTTCAACATAGACCGCGTACAACGATTGCGATCCGGTCATGAACAGGCGATTGCGCTTGGTGCCGCCGAAGCATACGTTGGAAATAATTTCCGGCATGCGAATGCGGCCGATGCGCACGCCGTCGGGCGCGAATACGTGCACGCCGTCGTAGTTATCGCCGACCCAGCCCATGCCCGCCCAAACATTGCCGTCTTCGTCGCAACGGATGCCGTCGGCGAAACCGGTTTTGCCATCCATTTCCATGCTGGCGAACACCTTTGGATTTTTGAGTTTTTTGCCATCGACGTCATACACCCAGATGACGCTTTTCGCCGTGCTGTAGTGGGACATGCCGGTATCGGCGACATAGCATTTTTTGTAATCCGGCGAGAAGCATAGACCATTCGGCTTGAACGGTTCATCGGCGACTTTCTCCACTTTGCCCGGCGCGTCGACGCGATAAATCGCTTCTTTCTGAATAGGTTGTGGGTTTTTTGCGCTTTGCGGTAAGCGATTGCCTTCGTATTCCATCAAGCTGCCATAGCCGGGATCGGTGAAAAACAGCGAGCCGTCCGGCGTCACAGCGCCATCGTTCGGCGCGTTGAATTCCTGGCCGTTCGGCGCTTTGTCGGCGAGCACGGTTACCTCGCCATTCCACTCGTAGCGAATGACTTTGCGCGTGCCGTGGCAGAAGGAAATTTGCCGGCCTTGGAAATCGAAGGTATTGCCGTTGGCGTTGCCGGATGGGAAACGATGCTGGCGCGACACATGGCCGTCATCCTCATTCCAACGCAGCACTTCGTTGTTGGGAATATCGCTCCACACCAAATAGCGCCCGACGCCGCTCCACGCCGGGCCTTCCGCCCACATTGTGCCGCGATACAGGCGCACGATCGGCGTGTTGCCGAGTTTGTATTTAAAGCGCTTGTCGAGTCCGATCACGTCCGGTTCCGGATAGCGCACCGGTGCGGCGCCGTCGCTGTAGCGATCGAAATTCTGCGCGAAGGCTTCGGCGGACATGCTGGTGATGGCGGCCATCGCCGTTGCCGTGCGCAAAAACTGGCGGCGGCCAGAATCCTGCGGTGCTTCCTTATTAGGATCTTGCGGCGCAGCAAGATCGATAAAACGATGCTGTTGAATGCGTTCCATGCTTAGTGCCTCCTAAGATTTTTTGGGCGCGCGTCCCGTCGCGGGCGCGCAGCCAATAATCTACGCTGTTGCGCGATCATTGAATAGCGCCGGATACAAAAAGCCGACATGGCTGGAAGCCTTATGAATAGGCGTTCTTCAGGCATGCATTGCCACGAGGCAAGCGCGTCGGGCTTGCTGGCAAGCCAATAAAACGTAGGTTGGTGGTGAGCAAAGCGAACCCCAACAAACCACTGACTCGAGGTGACGCGGTTGTGTTGGGGTTCGTTCCTCACCGCCGACCTACGCCAAAAAATTTGCAGCGGATGAAGCCGCAAAGAAATTATTTCGCACGCCGCGCGTAGCTCACAGTCAGCATTTCCCACTGGTGCCCATCGGGCGCGTTCCAGTAAACGTTGCCATATTCTTCGCTGACTTTACTATCCACCGGCCCGCGCACGCTGCTGCGATAAGGGATTGCCGCAGCTTGAATGCGCGCGAGAATGGCATCGAACTGCGCTTGATCGACGCGAAAGCAAAAATGATAAATCGGAAACGCTTCGTGCGTCGTGATGAAATCTAGCGTGGTGCTGTCGTTCAGATAAACCGGCGAGAACGGCCCAATCGCACTTTCCGCCCACGCAACGCCAAGCAATTCCGCCAACTGTTTAGCCGATGCGATTTGGTCGCGCGAGGGGACTATCGTGTGGTCGAGATGGATCGTCATTGGGCATAACCTCATGCAAGAACGCAACCGCGTGACGTCGTATCTTAGCCCGACTAGCTGCGCTTGTGCGCGACTCACGCCGCTATGTGGCCGTTAGATTCTGGTACGCTTGGCGTTATGGCTTTTCTAGAATCCGAAATTTCCAAAAACAGCGAAGCATTTCAAGCGAATAGCGTCGGCACGCTCGCTCTGCTGGAGCGCGTGCGCGCGTGCGAGCGGCGCGCGATGGCGGCGTCGGAAGCTTCGCGTGAGCGATTTGAAAAACGTGGGCAGTTGCTGCCGCGCGAGCGGGTTGCGCTGTTGCTCGATCCGGGCTCGCGATTTTTGGAGCTTTGTACGTTGGCCGGGCTGGGGTTGGATAAGCCCGATTTGGAAAAAAGTGTCCCCGGTGGCGGCGTCATTTGCGGCATCGGTTTTGTCTCCGGTGTTCGCTGCATGATCAGCGCATCGGACTCGGGCATCGACGCCGGTGCGATGCAGCCGATGGGCATCGATAAGCAATTGCGCATTCAAGAACTAGCGCTGGAAAACAAACTACCTTTCGTGCAATTGGTCGAAAGCGCCGGCGCGAATTTGCTGACTTATCGCGTCGAGGATTTCGTTCGTGGCGGGAATTTATTTCGCAATCTCGCGCGGTTGTCGGCGGCGGGCTTGCCGGTGGTGACCGTGACCCACGGTTCCTCAACGGCCGGCGGCGCGTATCAAACCGGTTTATCGGATTACATCATCATGGTGCGCGGTCGCTCGCGCGCGTTTCTCGCGGGGCCGCCGTTGTTAATGGCCGCAACGGGCGAAGTGGCAACCGAGGAAGAACTCGGGGGCGCGGAAATGCATACGTCGATATCTGGGCTGGGCGATTATCTTGCCGAGGATGATCGTGACGCGCTGCGCATAGCGCGCGATGTTCTCGGCAAAATCGATTGGAATTCTCCGATGACTGTGCGGCGCGATTTCAAACCACCGCGCTACGATTTGGAAGAGTTGCTCGGCATCATGCCGATGGATCACAAACGTCCGGTCGATATGAAGGAAGTGATTGCGCGCATCGCCGACGATTCCGATTTTCTAGAATTCAGCGAAAACTACGGCAGCGCAACGGTGTGCGGACACATCACGCTTGAAGGCTGGCCGCTCGGCATTATTACCAATAACGGCCCGATTGATTGCGATGGCGCTGCCAAGGCGACGCATTTCATCCAAGCCTGTTGCCAATCGCGCACGCCGATTCTTTATCTGAATAACACCACCGGCTACATGGTCGGCCGCGCGTTTGAGGAGGCGGGCATGATCAAGCACGGCTCCAAAATGATCCAAGCGGTCACCAACGCGACGGTGCCGCAGATCACGATCTACTGTGGTGCGTCGTTCGGCGCCGGGAACTACGGCATGTGCGGGCGCGGTTTTCATCCGCGCTTTTGTTTTTCTTGGCCCAACGCGAAAACCGCAGTGATGGGCGGCGAGCAAGCGGCGCGCACCATGGCGATCGTCACCGAGGCGGCGATGAAACGTAAAAGCGGCGACGTCGATCACGCCAAACTCGACGAGCTGCAAAGAAAAATCATCGAACGCTTTGATAGCCAGATGAGTGTATTCACGACTAGCGCGCTGCTACTGGACGACGGCGTGATCGATGCGCGCGATACCCGTTCGGTACTAAGCATGGTGTTGTCGATTTGCCGCGACGCCGATGCGCGCAATCCGCAGGCCATGCAGTTCTCCGTCGCTCGTCCGTAGTTAATGACCTTGACGCCATTCAACAAAATCCTCATCGCCAATCGTGGCGAAATTGCTTTACGTGTCATGCGCACCGCGCGTGCGATGGGTTATCGAACGGTAGCGGTGTACTCCAGCGCCGACGCCGATGGCGTTCATACGCGCACGGCCGATCAAGCGGTTTGTATCGGCGCTGCGCGGCCGGCTGAATCGTATCTACGTATTGATGCAATACTCGATGCCGCAACGAAAACCGGCGCGAACGCGGTACATCCTGGCTACGGATTTCTTGCCGAGAGCGCTGATTTCGCGCGCGCCTGTCGCGACGCCGGATTGATCTTCATCGGCCCATCGCCTGAAGCCATCGACGCGATGGGCGATAAAGCCGGCGCGAAAAAATTGATGATTACGGCCAATGTGCCGTGTATTCCGGGCTACAGCGGTGAGGATCAAAACGACGCACGCCTGGCCACGGAAGCGGCGCAGATTGGCTATCCGGTGATGATCAAGGCCAGCGCGGGCGGCGGCGGACGCGGTATGCGCCTGGCTGCATCGGCTGATGAGTTTTTGGGATTGCTGCACAGCGCTCGTTCGGAAGCGCTACATGCGTTCGGCGACGACACCCTGATTCTCGAGCGTGCGTTAGTCAATGCACGCCACATCGAGATACAGATTTTTGCCGATCGCCATGGCCATGCAATTCATCTGGGCGAACGTGATTGTTCGGTTCAGCGCCGCCACCAAAAGCTCATCGAGGAAGCGCCGTCGCCTGCGGTCACGCCGGCGTTACGCGCGCGCATGGGCGAAGTCGCGATCAACGCGGTGAAGGCGATCAACTACGAAGGCGCTGGGACGCTGGAATTTTTGCTCGACAAATCGGGCGATTTCTACTTCATGGAAATGAACACACGCTTGCAAGTTGAACATCCCGTTACCGAAGCCATTACCGGATTGGATTTAGTGGAAATGCAACTGCGTGTTGCGGCCGGAGAAGCGCTGCCGATAACGCAAAGCGAGGTATCGTTCAGCGGCCACGCGATCGAAGTGCGCTTGTGCGCCGAAGACCCGCAGCAATCGTTTTTGCCGCAAAGCGGAATACTGGAAAAATGGCGCGCGCCGAAAAATTTACGTGCGGAACACGCGTTGTTTTGCGGTATTGAAATCGCCCCTTACTACGATTCGATGATCGCCAAGATCATCAGCCATGGCGCGACCCGCGATGAGGCGCGGCGCAAGTTGCTCAACGGGCTCGATGATACGGTCGCGCTGGGTGTGACCACCAATCGGCCATTTTTGTCGCGCTGTCTGTCGAACGCGATTTTTGCGCGCGGCGAAGCGACTACGGTCTTCGTCGAAGCGCAGTTGGAATCGTTGCTCGAATCTGACTCGCAACTCGAGCATCGCGCCATTGCGCTTGCTGCGGTGTTGCTGCGAATAGGCAGTGCTCGACCTACGAGCGAGCAGAATTTACAGCCCGTATTTTCTGTTCCGATGCGTTTGCAGAGCGCGGGAAAGCTGCGAAACATCGCATTGACAGCGCAACGCAATCGCTGCTTTGCCGTCGTGGTCGACGCGCACAATATGGATCTGCAAATCGTTACCATGGACGCGAATTCAGTCAGTTTCATTTGCAACGGCGTTACCGACCGTGCCGTGTTTCATCGCAATCGATCGCAGTTATGGTTGCAATATGGCAGCGAGAGTTTTGCCGTCGAGGATAAATCGCTGGCACCCGCGATTCGTGCGGACGAAAAATCCGGTGACGGCAAAGTGCGTGCGTCAATGAATGGTCGAGCGGTGAGCGTTCTAGTTGCTCTGGGCGAGGATGTCATTGCCGGTCAGCCGATCATTGTGCTGGAAGCGATGAAGATGGAGCATGTCCATCGTGCAACTGTCGCGGGGAAAGTTACTGCGCTGAGTGTCGCCGTTGGCGATCAAGTCGCTGCGCGGCGCGTGATTGCCGAAGTGAAAGCGTGAATTTCCCAAGACGATTATCGCGCGTCATTGCGAGCAAAGCGAAGCAATCTCTCGTTTCAGATGGCGGCAAAGACGAGATTGCTTCGTTTTGCTCGCAATGACAGCGCTACAGAGCAAATAGAAAATGAGCGAAAACCAAGTTGTGTTGCATGAAAAACGCGGTGCGGCGTTTTGGATCACGATCAACCGTCCGGAAAAACGCAATGCGTTAAACGCCGACGTGATCGCCGGGATTTGCGCCGGTTATGCGCAAGCTCACGCGGAACGCGATGTGCGCGTCATCGTGCTGACCGGCGCGGGCGACAAAGCGTTCTGCGCCGGCGCCGATTTGCAGCCTGGAAAAGGTTTCGCGTTCGATTTATCGAAGCCGAACGTCGATTACGCCGACATGTTGCGCACCGCTAATCAGGCGATCTTGCCGGTTATCGCGCGCATCAATGGCACGTGCATGGCCGGCGGCATCGGCTTGCTGTGCATGACCGATTTGGCGGTTGCGGCCGATCATGTTCAATTCGGATTACCCGAAGTTAAAGTCGGCGTGTTTCCGATGCAGGTGTTGAGCCTGCTGCAAAATCTTGTGGTGCCGCGCATTGTGTGCGAATGGTGCTTGACCGGTGAACCGTTCACCGCCGCACAAGCGCTGGCGGCTGGCTTGCTCAATCACGTTGTTTCGGCGAGCGAACTCGATGAAAAAATTGAATGGCTGATTCAGCGCATCGCCGATAAATCACCGACGGCGATCCGGCGCGGAAAATATGCGATGCGCGCGATCGAGTCGATGTCCTTCGATCAGGCATTAGCGCACATGGAAGGACAGATCGCGTTGCTGACGATGACTGACGATGCGCAGGAGGGTCTCAAGGCATTTAACGAGAAACGCAAACCGAAGTGGACCGGCCCGTAGGACCGGAGAGTGATTATTCCGGTTTGATGATAGTACGCTTTTGGCGAACTAAAATGGTCGGCGTGGATCTGGTGGCCGTGCGTGGTGCGGGAGATTCGACGTAGCTCGGATCAACCGGCTGCGAAAACGACATGCCGCTTTTTTGTCGCGGCTTGGAGGTTTGCGGCGAAATAATTGCGATCAACTGCTTATACAACACGATCGCTTGTTCCGCCTTCAACATAATCGTATGCACGTCGAACGACGAAATCACGCCGTCGAAGCGTGTGCCATTGGTAAGCAGAATCGTCACGCGCTGGCGACGTTTACGCAGCGTGTTCAAATAGAACTCTTGGTTGTTCTTATTTGGTTCCGGAAAAACGATCGGCTCGTTATCCGTCTCTTTTGAGCGGGCCATAAGGTCTTAAGTGTCGGCGTTCGCGCGGCTAGTGTCGTGACTCATAAATAACGAAACAAATAAAAATGGTGGATTTTTTCGTCTAGCGAGGCGCGAGGAGGCCGCATAGCGGGCTCTACGCAACGACGAGTAACGAAGCTAGACGAAAAAAGATGCATTTTTATGTATCGTTATTTATGAGTCACGACACTTATGAGCGGTAAGCATGGATATCGCATGGCGGCTTCCACTCCCCATTTCCGAGTTAGACTGAAACCGCAAAAAGTTTTTATAACCTGCATTATACAAATTTATTTGGACTTTATCTAAAGCAAAAAAAGCGGCTTCCTTAGTGCTGGCAGGTTGGGCAAAAAAAAGTACTGCGCTGACCCTGCCGAATGGTGCGAATCGCGTTGCCACAGCGAAAGCATGGTTTGCCGGTGCGATCATAAACCCGATAGCTCAATTGAAATGAACCCGGTTCGCCGTCGCTGTTAACGAAATCGCGCAAGGTACTGCCGCCCGCTTTCAGCGCCAAACCGAGCGTATGCTTGATTGCGCTAACGATCCGCTCGCAACGTGCCAATCCGATGCGCCCCGCCGTGGTCTGTGGCCGCACGCCGGCGCGAAATAAGGCTTCGTTCGCATAAATATTGCCGACGCCGACCACACGGTGCTGATCCATCAAGAATTGTTTGATGCTGGCCGCTCGGCCACGAGCCGCATGGAATAAGGCTGTCCCGGTGAATGCCTCGGAGAGTGGCTCTGGACCTAGGCCTACAAGCAGCTTATGTTTTTCGGGCGTATCATCGCTCCAATGCAGCGAGCCGAAGCGGCGCGGATCGGTGAAGCGGACGATTTTTCCGTTCGCTAAGTGCAAATCATAGTGATCGTGTCTAGCGGGTGGAACGTTCGCTGAGGTTATTTGCAAGCTGCCGGACATGCCCAAATGAATGATCAGATGGCCGTGGCCGCAATCGACCAGCAGATATTTTGCGCGCCGCGCAATGCCTGCGATCGAAGCGCCCCGCAAAATCGCGGCTAAGTTTGATTGAATCGGCCAACGCAGCCGTGGTTCGCGAACGACGAAGTCGACGATTTTTTGGCCCTTTAGGTGCGGCAAAAGTCCTAAGCGAGTCGTTTCTACTTCGGGCAATTCGGGCATGGCGCAGGGTACCGAGCGTGGGTCGCTTGTGCGAGATCGCAAATATACCTAAACTTAATCTATTCCCGAACCTTCTGGTGCCGGAAACAGTCATACTTTTAACGATTCCGATCAATCCTAACCGGCTGACCATGAAAAAAATACTCTTTATTGCTCTTTCCCTGACTGCGCTGTCGGCCTGTGCGGGTCAGCCAAAAATACTCACCGCCGACAATGGCGAAGGCACGCCGCTCTCTTCACTGGACGAAGCCATGCCGGATCGGATGGCACCGCCGGCGTACAAACCCGCTAATCTGCCGGGCCAAGAACTGACCGGAAAAATCGTTTATCAATTGCTGCTTGCGGAAATCGCCGCGCAGCGCGGACGTTTGAACGTCGCGATGGCAACTTATCTCGATGTCGCGAAATCGACCAAAGATCCGCGCATCGCGCAGCGCGCGACGGAAATTGCCATTTACACGCGCCAATCGCGCGAAGCGTTGGAGGCCGCGAAGATTTGGGCCGAGGCCGATCCGCAATCGCAGCAAGCGCGTCAGATTATCGTCTCGGTATTGATGAGCGAAGGTAAACTCGATCAAGCCAAACCCTATGTACAAAAAATGCTGTCCGGCGAAGATCAACAAGCGCGGCAGAGTTTTATGGAATTAAATAATTTGCTGGCGCGGCAAAGCGACAAGAACGCCGCCCTGGAGATGGCCAAGCAACTCGCCGAGCCGTTCCCCAATATTGCCGAAGCCCATTTCGCCGTGGCGCAAGCGGCCTTGAGCGCTAAACAAAACGAACTGGCGCTGACTGAAATCAAGCGCGCCAACGAGCTCAAACCCGGTTGGGAAATCGGCGGGTTAGTGCAAGCGCAAATCCTGTGGCAATCCAATAAGCAAGAGGCGATCGCGCATTACGACGATTTTTTGCGCCGCTATCCGAATGCTAACGAAGTTCGGATGAGTTATGCCCGCGTGTTGGCGAGCCAAAAGAATTTTCCCGCCGCCCGCGAGCAATTTAATACGCTGATAAAAAACGCGCCGAACAATCCTGAGGCGGTTGTTTCGGTTGGCATGGTGTCGATGCAGGTACAGGATTTCGAAGGCGCGGAAACTTATCTTACGCAAGCGCTCAAAATGAATCCAAAAGAGCCGAACGCGGTGCGCTTTTCCCTGGGGCAGATCAACGAGGAACAAAAACGCTTCGATAAAGCCAACGATTGGTACAAGAGCATCACCGCAAGCGAGCAATTTTTTCCGGCGCAGGTTAAGGTCGCCAGCCTGTTGGCGCGGCAAAATAAACTCGCCGAGGCGCGTGCGTATTTGCTCACGATTAAAGCGGAATCGCTGGCCGAAAAATCGCAGCTTGTGCTGGCCGATGCCGGTATTTTGCGCGAAGCAAAATCCTATCAAGAAGCGTCCGAGCGGCTTGATGCCGGGTTAAAGGAATATCCTGATAATCCCGATCTTTTGTACGATCGCGCGATGGCGGCAGAGAAAATCGGCAAGCTCGATGTCTTGGAAGACGACTTACGCAAGCTAATCAAAATTAAACCGGATCACGCGCATGCTTATAACGCGCTAGGCTATACACTGGCGGATCGCACCACGCGCTATGTCGAAGCGCAAGAGCTGATCAAAAAAGCGCTTGAGAT
The DNA here is from genome assembly GCA_031406045.1 of Pseudomonadota bacterium. GTDB lineage: Bacteria > Pseudomonadota > Gammaproteobacteria > Burkholderiales > JALYOK01 > JALYOK01. Next base: position 1,484 of record JANOGO010000318.1, on the reverse strand, counting down.
CGCGCCGGAAGATCCGTTCATTATCGACAGCATGGGTTGGGTGCAATTCAAAATGGGCAATCTTCCTGAAAGTATTGCCACGTTACAGCGCGCGTTCGATCTGCGTCCCGATCCGGAAATCGCCGCCCACTTAGGCGAAGTGATGTGGGCCAACGGCAAGCGTACCGAGGCGACCCAACTTTGGCAAACCGCCATCAAAGACCATCCGGAAAACGAAGCCTTGATGGAAGTCGTCAAGCGCTTAAAATAGTAATTTCCTTGTTTCTGCGGAAATCCGGCGTCGGCCTGTTGTTGGCTGCTCTTGTGTTGAGCGGCTGCGCGGGCTTGCGTTCGCGCGACGATGGCAGCGCGCCGGTGGTCGAGCCGGGTGCGGCGGTCGATATCAAAGCGTTAAAGCTTTCCGGCCGGCTCGGCATTAAACAGGGTAACGAAGGCCATAGCGGCAGTTTGCGCTGGTTACATGCATCGCCGAAGCACGAGATCACCGTCTATTCACCGATCGGGACGACCGTCGCGAAAATCGAGCAGAATGCGGATGGCGCGAAACTGACGACCAGCGACAAGGAGGTTTATCAAGCCGACGATGCCGACCAATTGATGGAACAGGTCATGGGCTGGCATTTCCCGCTGAACGGCATGCAGTATTGGGTCCTCGGCCGCGTCGCGCCGGAAGGTCAAGCGGAGGAAGAGCGCGGCACCAATAACCGGCTAATGCATTTGAAGCAGCAAGAATGGGACATTCAATACTCGGATTACCGTCCGCTCGCCAACATTGAGTTGCCGTATCGCATTATCATGAAACGTGCCGACGTTACGATTCGATTGGTCGTCGATACCATCATCCCCATTCGCGAATAACTTCGGGAAACTCTGATTTATTCCGATTTCGTCGCAATACTGCGTTGCTCATGAAAAATTGTTCCTCACATATAGCCCATATGCTGCGTCACAATTTTTCCTTCGCGCCTTGTCTTGCTTAGAACTCAAAATAAATCAGAGCTTCCCATGCTTGTTCGCTATCCCGCACCGGCAAAGCTAAATCTTTTTCTCCACGTCGTCGGGCGCCGCGCCGACGGCTATCATTTACTGCAAACTGCTTTTACCTTCATCGATCGCCGCGATTATTTGAGTTTTTCGCCGCGCAGCGATGGCCAAATCGTTCGAATCGACGGACCTCGAGATATTCCCGCAGACGATGATCTGTGCGTGCGGGCGGCGAAATTGCTGCAGGCGAAAACCGGTGTCCGCGAAGGCGTCTCGATCGGCCTGGCGAAACACCTGCCGTTGGGCGCGGGTCTCGGGGGCGGCAGTTCTGATGCCGCGACTACGCTGATCGTGCTCAATCGCCTATGGAATCTTGGTTTAAGCCGGCAAACACTGCAGGAAATTGGCTTGGAACTTGGCGCCGACGTGCCGGTTTTCATTTTCGGGCGGTCCGCGTTTGCTGAAGGTGTCGGCGAGAAACTGACACCGATCGACTTACG
>JANOGO010000234.1:0-4536 GCA_031406045.1 Pseudomonadota bacterium | reverse complement strand
ATTTTGACGCCCAAATCGCTCAGCGCTTTCAATTTTTCGTGGGTCGTATGCAGATCGCGCACCATCGTGCTTTCGGTGATTTCGATTTCCAACAGGGCCGGATCGATTTTCGATTCTTCGAGCAATTCGCCAAATTTTTCGAGGAAATCACGTTGCTGAATTTGCTCGGCGGCAAGGTTGATTCCCAAGCGCACCGGCGCGACGCCATAGTCCATCCATTCCTTCAACTGCACGCACGCGCTACGAATCACCCAGTCGGAAATGTAGGCGATGGTGCCTGCCTCTTGCGCCAGCGGAATGAACTCTTCCGGCGGCACCTGGCCGCGGATCGGATGATTCCAACGCAGTAACACTTCTAACCCGGTGATTGCACCCGTGCTTGCAGAAATTTGCGGCTGGTAGTAAAGCTCTAATTGATTGGCCCCGATGGCTTTGTGCAATTCTTGGCCGAGATTGATGCGGTTCGAATAAGTGGAATGGCGCGCTTCGGAAAAGAACGCGTAACTATTTCGGCCTTGCGCTTTGACGTCATACATCGCGATGTCGGCGTTTTGTATCAGCGCGTCGACCGTGTCGCCGTCATCGGGATAAACCGCGATACCGACACTCGCACCGGTGTTGTGCTCTTGCTGGCCGATGCGAAACGGTTGGCTCAATACCGCTAACACTTTGCGCGCGGCATTTTCCGCGTCATCGCGCTGCGAAATATTGGGAAGGAGCAAGGTAAATTCATCGCCGCCGAGGCGCGCGACGGTGTCGCCTTGGCGCAGACATTTTCCGAGCCGTGCCGAGACTGCTTGTAGCAATTGATCGCCGGCCGCATGTCCCAAATCGTCATTGATAGTCTTGAAGCGATCAAGATCGATAAACATTACCGCCAACATTTCACCCTGGCGTTTTGCCTGCGCCACCGCAAGGTTGAGCCGGTCGCGAAACAGCAACCGATTCGGCAGGCCGGTCAGCGCATCGTGATAGGCCTGATGCAAGATTTTTTCTTGCGCCCGTTTGCGATCGCCGACTTCTTTCGCAACACCGTACGTGCCGCGGAAGGTTTGCTGCAAACCTTCACGGTTGTATTCATAAATTCCCGACGACGATACTTCGACGATAAGATGGCGCGTGCTGACGGCGCCGCTGGGCCGGACGTTTAAACGCAATTCCACATCGCGGCTGGCGCGCTTTCCGGTGCGTCGTTCGTTCAACACATATTTTGCGCGTTCGATATCTTCTTCAAACACTAATTGCGTGTAATGCCGGCCAATCAAATCGGCACGGGCGATGCCTAAGAAAGCCTCAGCGCGATCATTTAAGAATGTGAAGCGCCCGGCGCTATCCAAGGTGTACAAAATATCGGGCGATTGGTTGACCAAATAACGATGCCATTTTTCCGACTGTTCGATCTGATCCGAATTGTGTTTTTGCGCTTGGTCTTGTTGCGTGCGCGCCAGCGCTTGATCGATGATGCGCAGCAAATCTTCCGGTGCGTAAGGCTTGCGCACGAAATCGTGAACGCCTTGGCGCATTGCGCGAATGGCGGCATCGATGGTCGTGTCGCCACTGACCACAATGGCCGGGATGTGGCTGCTATGTTGCTCAATATGCTGCAACACGCCAAAACCATCGGTGCCGGGCATATTAAGGTCAAGCAACACTAAATCAAAATTTTGTTGGTCCAACAGGTCGATCGCCATCTGCCCGCTGGACGCGGCGGTGACATCGTAGCTACGCATTTCTAGCAGTTCGCAGAGCGCGCTCAACATTCGCGGCTCATCGTCGACGACCAGAATTTTTGAACGGTTCAGCTTAAAGTCGAGTCCGAAGTTAGGCTTCAGTGCGAGGTTTGGTGGCGCCATTGCGATACATTGCGCCTATCAGCGGGTTTTTGGCAAATAGATATGAAAAGTTGTGCCGAGCTCGGGACTCGACTGATATTCGATATGACCGCGAATTTCTCGAACCAGCGCTTGCACAATCGACAGCCCAAGGCCGGCGTGATCGCCATGCTTGGTGGTGACGCCGGGTTGAAATAAGCGCGCTTTGATCGATTCCGGAATGCCGGGACCGGAATCTTGAATCGAGATTTCGACCACCGGCTTGCCTTCATGATTGACATCGTCAGCTGTGGAAATGATGATCGGTCCGCCTTGCGGCATCGCCTCGGCAGCGTTTTTGATTAAATTCATCAGGATCTGCTTGAGCCGATCGCGGTCTGCAACTACCGGTTCGATCGCGTGAGATAACTGCGTTCGCAGCCGTACTTTATGCGTTAACAGCGCTTGGTCTGTTAAGCGCGTCAAATCGAAAATGAGTGCATTGACATCGACTAGCTCGGGCCGGAAATGGCTTTTGCGCGTTTCCGGCTCGATCAGATTTTTTAGAATAGTGCTGACGCGGTCGATCTCATCGTCGATGACGCCAAGGTCCCGTTGCGCCGGGTCTTGCTCGGAAAGTTTCAAGCGCAAAATTTTTGTGTAGTTCTTCATGATCGTCAACGGATTGTTGACTTCATGGACTGCGCGGCGCAGTTCGCCGAGCGAAACATTCAAACTTTCCTGGTCGGAAACCGGCGGTGGCGGCAAACGCCGACGCGCCGAATCGAGCGCAAGGCCCGCTTGCGTCACCAGCGTGGCGAGTAACTTGATCTGCGGCTCAAGCCGCGCCAGTTGTTCTTCCGCCATGCCCAGCGCGATGACGCCGATGATGTTGTTCTTGCCGTTGAGCGGCAAACACAGAATGCCTTCTTGCTCGGTCAAGCGCGTCAGTTGATCGTCAACGACCAGGTGTTGCGGCGCACGCTCGGTATCGAACGTATGCAGCAGCTCGTTGCGCAGCGCCGCGTCAACGACGATGCTGGTGCCGATGACGAAAGGAATGGAAAGCTGATTAATCACATCGCTTTGGCCCGGCAACGAAATTCCGTTCAGCGAATTGGTCGTGCTTTCGTAGCGCAGGAAAATCGGATAAGCGAAATCGAATAACACGTGCAAGGTTTTGCGGATCGCGGTGTAAATATCGATCTCGTCTTTGAGGCCGGAAAAATTCGGCCGCATGCGTGACAGCAATCCGATCTCGCGTACTTCGCGCGCTAATCTGACGCGTTTTACTTTTTCGAACGCGACAGTGTCCGACGGCGTGCGCTCTTTGACCAGCGACAGCGATCGCACGCCGGTGTTGCTGACGCGTTGGGCATTCTCGACTAATGCTTGCAGTTCGGACGGCTGCATGCCGAACAATTTTTCTGCGGCGGGGAAGGGGAGCGATGTCGTATATTGCGCGCCTTCGGCAACTAGATTGGCTAGATGCGCGATCTTAATCAATGGCGATGCGCCGGCAATCCGATCGGTATGTTCGTCGCGATAACGAATGGCATCGGCGATAAATGACGCCACCGGCCAACGCGATACCAACGTAACGCCGGCTTCGCGCGATAAATCTTCATAGGAAGCAGGCGGCGCATTCGCCGGCGCATCGGCGTCCGCGGTAGTCAATTGCGCTTCGTCACCGGTCGGGTAATTCGCGGCCAACGCAAACTTGCCAAGATCGTAGAACAGCCCGGTTAGATACGCTTCGTCGCGACTGGAATGGCCAACCTGTTCCGCGATCGCTCGGGCTAAGTAAGCGCGAAAAATCCAGCGGCTGGAATCTTGCGCCAGCAGATTTTCTGCCGCTTCTGCAGGCTGATGAAATACTTGGTTGACAGCGGTGCTGAAGACTAAGGTTTTGAGGGCATCCAGGCCGACGTCGGCGAGCGCTTGTTCGAGCGACAGCAAGCGGCGCGGCAAGCGCGCGTATGCCGGATAAGCAATATCCAACACCTTCGCGCACAACGCCATATCGTGACGCACGATTTGCGCAATCTCGTCGAAAGTAATGCCATCCTTGGTTAACGAGGCCAGCAGGCGGAGCAAAACGTCCGGCGCAGACGGCAAAGGAGAGAGGGCAAGCCTTCTTAAAATCTTATTATTGTCAAGACCCATGCCCGGTTTATAGGTTCTAGGGGCCTGATTGTCAACAGTTTTTACAATGTGAAACGGCGTGTCATCAAATTGGCGTGCTAGATTTTTAGGTCAAGTTAATCACGAAAATTTTTGAACTGTAAGGGAAATCCAAGGTTAGCTTGGCGAATTAGCGCGATTGCTTCCTGCAGCATATCTTTCTTCGCGCCGGTCACCCGAACCACCTCGCCTTGAATGCTGGCCTGCGTTTTAAGCTTAGAATCTTTGATAAGTTTTACGATCTTTTTGGATAATTCTTGCTCCACGCCGACTTTGACGGTTACCAGTTGTTTGACCTTGTTGCCGCTGATTTTTTCCGCGTCGCCTACTTCTAGGCACTTAATATCAACACCGCGCTTGACCAGTTTCCCTTCCAAAACATCGCGCACCTGACTCAGCTTAAAATCGTCGTCGGCGAAAACGGTCAGCGCATACTCCGCTTGCTCAACGCGCGCATCCGAACCCTTGAAATCAAAACGCGTCGAGACTTCTTTATTGGTTTGTTCGACTGCGTTTTTGACTTCTTGCTTGTCGACTTCGG
>JANOGO010000148.1:0-2984 GCA_031406045.1 Pseudomonadota bacterium | reverse complement strand
TTTCGTGGTCACCTTTGATCCGCTGCAGCCGACTAGGGCCAGCACAAGAACCGTCAGCGTAAGTGCGTGAAGCGTCAGGCGCGATGCACAGCGCTACCGCTTGGGCGTGAATCACCATCTCATTCCGGTCAATGCTGCGCGCTGCCCCGTCCATAGCTACCACCGCGATGGCGCCATGCGCGTCGACGGTAACTACGGCGGTACGTTGGGCTATGAACCGAACAGCGCGGGCGAATGGCAAGAGCAGCCGGATTTCGCGGAACCACCGCTGAGCCTTTCCGGCGCCGCTGATCATTGGAACCATCGCGAAGACACAGACTATTATTCACAACCCGGCGCGCTGTTCCGCCTGCTGACGCCGGCGGCACAAAAAGTGCTGTTCGAGAACACCGCGCGCTCGATCGGCGGTGCGCCACGCGAGATCCAAATTCGCCACATCAGTCATTGCTTCAAGGCCGATCCGGCTTACGGCGAGGGCTTGGCTGATGCCCTGGGCTTGGCTATGAGCGACATTTCGATCAACTGAGTTTTTCGTTATTGAACTGGTGATTCCTCGCGGCTTGCCAAAGGGAATCACCAGTTGAAAAACTATTGTGGCGTCCGTCGACGTTGCCGCGAGATGCTCGGAATCCGGATTTACTCCTGGCAAGCTTCTGGTTGCGATGCGTACACAATCCTGCTTGATCAGAACAGCCTCAATGTGTAAACTAATGTGTAAGGAGTAACACATGGCGACTAATCTTTCCCTTGACCCCGCCCTAATTGAACTCGCCGTTGAAGTGAGTGGCGAACGCACTAAAAAGGCTGCGGTTACCCGCGCGTTGGAAGAGTTTATTGCGCGGCGCAAACAAAAACGCTTACTCGAACTGATGGGTAAGCTCGAATGGGATCACTCCTTCGACTACAAAGCCGAGCGTTCCCGCTCGTGACCTTGTTTGTCGACACAAGTGTTTGGTCGCTGGCGTTCCGCCGCGATTCGGACACTTCGACAGCCGAAGTGATGGCCTTGCGCCAAGCGCTTGAAAGCGGAGAAACTGTCGTCACTACCGGGCTGGTGCTACAGGAGCTGCTACAAGGATTCTCGGGGCCCAAGGCGCGCAAGGACATCATCGATCGATTTAGCGCGTTGCCGCTTCTCAATGCAGATCGGCAGGACCATATCGATGCCGCCGAATGGCGGAATAAGTCTCGCCGAGCGGGCGTCCAGATTGGAACGATCGATGCGCTGCTCGCCCAACTGTGTATTCGCCACTCTCTGACACTACTGACAACCGACAAGGACTTCGGCCATATGGCGTTGCATTGCCCTTTGCAATTGTGGCGGTGAGTTAGGGAAGCTCTGAATAAGTCCGATTTCGTCGTGTTACTGCGTTGCTCACAAAAAATATCTCCATACATATCATACATATGCTGCGTCGATATTTTTTGTTCGCGCCTTGTCTCACTTAGAACTCGAACTTATTCAGAGCTTCTTTAGCCAATAGAAATCGAGAAGTGAAGTAAGATGTACGAATGACGTTGGCATCAAAGTTGGGAGAATAGCGATGTGCATCGGGCAATCGGTAGGGCGCGGCGGAATCAATCGGGCTGAAGACGTTAAATCGGTTCAGATACTTCTCAATCTGAACATTTACCAGCTAAGCCCGCTCTCGCCGCTGATCGAGAATCGCGTATGCGGCACGTCAACTATTGCTGCTATCGAATTATTTCAAAGAAGCGTTCGAAACGTTTCACGTCCCGATGGAAAAGTTGATCCGAATGGTGCAACGATAGCGGCGTTGCGCGTAGGTTTGCTTCCGGGCTTCACGGAAAAGAAACTTCAAGGCATTTATATTCATGCCGGCGCGGAGAAAATCGCGCATTATTTCTCCGGCCTGATTGCCAAAATGAGCGAGAATGAAATCAATACACCGCTGCGACGAGTGCATTTTCTAGCGCAGATCGGCCACGAAAGCAAAGAACTTATTTATTCGGAAGAAATCGCCAGCGGCCGCGCCTACGAAGGCCGGCGCGACCTAGGCAACACGCAGCCGGGCGATGGAATGCGCTTTAAAGGGCGTGGCTTGATTCAAATTACCGGCCGTGAGAATTACGGAAAATATGGCCGCGCGCGCGGCCGCGATTTCACCAGCAGCACCGCCGCCGCGCAACTTATCGCAACCGATCCGGCGTTGGCGGTCGATGCATCGTGCTGGTATTGGAATGCGCACAATCTCAACCGGCTGGCCGATCGCGACGATGTGCTCGCCATCACAAAAGTCATCAACGGCGGCACAAATGGTTTGGCTGATCGCAAAGCGCTACTTGCCCGAGCGAAGTTCTTTTTACTTTAACCCCCGACGCGCCAACTTGAAAATTGACGTAACGCCCTAATACTCTCAAGATCGTAGTATTTTGCGTTTCGGGATATCCCCTTTATGGAAAGTTTTCACGGCACGACCATCGTTTCCGTTCGTCGCGGCGACAAGGTCGCGATGGGCGGCGACGGCCAAGTCACCCTTGGCAATGTCGTCGTCAAAGCGACGGCGCGCAAAGTGCGACGCCTTTATCACGACAAAGTCCTAGCCGGATTCGCCGGGGCGACCGCCGATGCGTTTACCTTGTTTGAGCGCTTTGAAGCCAAGCTGGAAAAACACCAAGGGCATTTGCTGCGCTCCGCCGTGGAGCTGGCGAAAGATTGGCGCACGGATCGCATTTTGCGCCGGCTCGAAGCGATGCTCGTGGTCGCTGATCGAACGTCGTCATTAATCATCACCGGAAATGGCGATGTGCTGGAGCCGGATCTCGGGCTCCTCGCCATCGGTAGCGGCGGCGCGTATGCCCAAGCCGCCGCGTGGGCGTTGCTGGAAAACTCCGAACTACCACCCACCGATATCGTCAAAAAAGCCCTCGTCATTGCCGGCGATATTTGTATTTACACCAATCAGAATCACGTGATTGAGACGTTGGATTGACGCGTTTTTTCCGTCGGCATAACCATTCCG
>JANOGO010000115.1:0-3280 GCA_031406045.1 Pseudomonadota bacterium | reverse complement strand
GCGCGCCGTCACCGGTAACGTCGACATGTTCGCAGCTAAGTCCATCGGCAATATAATTTTTAACCTGTTCGGGTGAAACCATAGTGAAACCTCAAGCGTGAAGAAGGTGAAACGGCATCGCGCCAGGAGACGCGTGGATACTGTCTCGTGGCCATGCATGCCTGGCGACCCGCTTTAATACTGCCCCGCAGAGCATCAGTGCCGCAATTTATACCCAGAGCGAATCATCAAGAATGTAGCGAATGATAATGCCAGGAAGGTCACGCCGACAACCGCGAGGCTAATCCAAGGTGAAATATCCGATTGGCCGAAGAAGCCGTAGCGGAAGCCGTCGATGGTGTAGAAAAACGGATTGAGATGCGACAATTTTTGCCAAAATTCCGGCAGGCTATGAATTGAATAAAACACGCCGCTTAAAAATGTCAGCGGCAAAATCACGAAATTTTGGAACGATGCCATTTGGTCAAACTTATCCGCCCAAATGCCGGCAACGATGCCCAGCGCCGCGACCATGGCCGATCCGAGCAAGCCGAAAATCAAAATCCAGAAAATCGAGTACAGCGGCACCGGCGTGAAAAACCACGCGGCGATGTAAACGCCGACGCCCACCATCAGGCCGCGAACCACGGCGGCCGCGAGATAAGCCGAGAAAAATTCGAAATGTGACAGCGGGCCGAGCAGCACGAAAATGATGTTCCCCGTGACCTTGGATTGGATCAGGCTCGATGAACTGTTGGCGAAAGCGTTTTGCAACATCGACATCATCACCAGGCCGGGCACGAGGAACGTTGTATAGCTGATGCCGTGAAAAATTTCAACTTGCTTCGACAAGACGTGGGAGAAGATCAACAAGTAAAGCAGCGTGGTGACGAGCGGTGCAGCGACGGTCTGGAATGCTACTTTCCAGAAGCGTAGGATTTCTTTGTAGAAGAGGGTGTAGAAGCCGCGCATGATTCGTTATTTGTCATTCCCGCGAAGGCGGGAATCTAGGCGGCGGTAATTCGTATCGTCGTCCCCGCGAAGGCGGGGATCTAGTGTCGTTCGGGCGTAAAGACACTGGATTCCCGCCTTCGCGGGAATGACAAATGGTGAGGTTTGCGGGATTTGCATCACGTTACGACTGCTTATTCATAATCGAAACAAACACATCTTCCAAATCCGGTTTCGATAGTTGCATTTCACCGATTACCGCGCCGGACGCGCGAATTTGCCCGAGCAGCGGCTCAAGGCCTGCGTAATCCGGCAACTGCAATCGAAACTTCCCTTTGGTTTCACTGACGACTAACGCGCGCGCTTCAGATGGCAGCTCGCCGCTTTCCAAACGCAAGGTCACGTATTTATCAGTAAAGCGATTCAGCAAATTTTCTGTCGTATCAAGCGCGACGACTTCGCCTTGTTTCAGCATCGCGACGCGCGAACATAACTCTTCGGCTTCTTCAAGATAGTGTGTCGTCAACAAAATCGTGTGGCCTTCACGGTTCAGGCGGCGGATGAATGCCCAAAGCGTTTGGCGTAACTCGACATCTACGCCCGCCGTCGGCTCGTCGAGCACGATCACGGGCGGTTTGTGGACGAGTGCTTGACCGACCAGCACGCGGCGCTTCATGCCACCGGACAACGAGCGCATGTTGGCGTCGGCTTTTTCGCTCAAGTGCAGATGATGCAGCAGTTCGTCGATCCATGGGTCGTTGTGGCCCAGCCCAAAATACCCGGACTGAAAACGCAAAGTTTCGCGCACGGTAAAAAACGGATCGAATACTAATTCTTGCGGGACAACACCGAGATGACGGTGAGCGTTGCGATAGTCGTTGGTGACGTCATATCCCATCACCTTGAGCGAGCCGGAATCGGGGCGCGCGAGGCCGGCTAGGGCGCTGATCAGCGTGGTTTTGCCTGCGCCATTGGGCCCGAGCAGCGCGAAAAATTCGCCTTCTTCGACGCGTAAATCCACACCGCGCAAAGCGTGTACTTTGCCGTAATGTTTTTGAACCGATTGGACGTCGACTGCGGCGGCGCTCAAGGTGTGGCTGCGATAAGTTCCGTCACACCGTAAAGGTCAGCCAAGGTTTTGAGGCTTGCGGGAAGATTAGAAACGCTCACGCGTTTACCGGCAGATTCCGCGGCCCGGCGATATTCGAGAATGAGTGCCAAGGCCGACGAATCAAGCTCAGTGGCGCCGGAAAAATCCACCGTCACATCGTTCGCGACGCAGTATCCACGGCCTTCTTCAAACAACGCACGGGCGCTGTCGATGACGACGGCGCCGGTGATTTTTAATTGATTATTTTCGAACGTAAGCACTATTTTTTATTCGCTTCGGCGTCCCTATTGCGTTCCACTAATGTCTTGATCAACCCATCGACACCGCTTTTACGAATTTGATCGTTAAACGTGCTGCGGTAATTTTCCACCAGGCTCACGCCTTCAACGGTGATATTAAACACCTTCCAACCGGCGGGAATTTTATACATCAAATAATCTACCGTTACCGGCTCTCGGCCACTTTGAATGAATAGGCTTTTGACCGTTGCGTCTTTTGCGTCAGGCTCGAGCTTGGTCGGTTTGATCTCGATCTTTTGATCGCGATATTGCGACAGCGACACCGCATAGGTACGCACCAGCAACGAACGGAATTCCTTGATCAGTGCATCTTGTTGTTCGGGTGTCGCCTGGCGCCAATTTTTGCCCATCGCGAGTTGGCTCATGCGGCGAAAGTCGAAATGCGTCAGCACTTTTTCTTCGACCAGGGCGTAAATTTTCGCCCGGTCGCCGGCCTGAATGTCTTTGTCCTGCTTGATAACGGAAATAACTTCCAGGGTGGTGTTTTTGACGAGCTCGTCGGGCCCAATGTCCTCAGCGCGAGCCTGAGCGGTGAATAAAACCAACAGCGAGATGAACATCCATTTTGCGAATTGAATCACAGTTTCCTTCCTTTTCTTGAGCGGGGAGTTGCCCCTAGTAGCATCAACGGATAGCAAACGTTGAAGTTTACGAGCCTAACAACCATTATTCTTAACCACTTGAAATAACTATTCTTTTGCTTTCGTCGCCGGTTCTTGTGCTTTGCTGTATAAAAACTGCGAGATGATTTTTTCCAGCACCACAGCCGATTGCGTGAGCTTGATCTCGTCGCCTTGTTTTAAATTCGCCTCTTCGCCGCCGGCTTCAAGGCCGACATAATTTTCACCCAAGATACCCGAGGTCAAAATTGCCGCAGTCGTATCCGTTGGAAACTTGAATTTCCCGTCCATCGTCAACGTCACTTCGGCGTCGAATTTTT
>JANOGO010000226.1:0-20211 GCA_031406045.1 Pseudomonadota bacterium | reverse complement strand
TGGTTGGTCGCGCGGGTCAGCACCATGAAATTGGTGTGGCTGCCTTCCACGTACAGCGGATCGTCCGGCTTGAGCGGGTGCCCGAGCCGGACAAGCCGGTAATCACGACCAACTGATTGCGCGGAATGTCGAGATTGACGTTCTTTAAATTATGCGTCCGCGCACCGCGAACTTTAATGTATTCCATGGGTGACAGCGTTTCCTTGGTGCTGGGCAATTCCCACTCGCGCGTCAATAAGAATCTCCTCCCCCTTCAAGGGGGAGGTTGGGAGGGGGATGGGTCACGCGCCTTACTTGCGCATTAACCCATCCCCACCCTCGCCCTCCCCTTGAAGGGGAGGGAACCCGCGATAATTAAGGGGGCGAGACTGCCTGCAAAGCCCAGTCAAAATGTAAACCTGCTAATATACGCGAATACCTGTGTTCCGCTCAAACCTCGATGTCCTCCCCAAGTAATAAGATGTCTGCGCAAGAATTGCGCGCCAGCGTGAGTTTGGCCGGCGTGTCGGGCTTGCGTCTGCTCGGGCTGTTTATAATCCTGCCGGTATTTTCGCTGTACGCTTTGCAATTGGGCGGCGGTCAAAGTCATTTGCTGGTCGGCATTGCGCTCGGCGCCTATGGCATTACCCAGGCACTATTGCAGATTCCGTTCGGCTGGCTGTCGGACCGCTACGGCCGCAAGCCGGTAATCTATTTTGGTCTCGCGTTATTTGCCTGCGGCAGTTTTATCGCAGCGGCGGCGGACAATATCTACTGGGTTATTTTTGGCCGATTGATCCAAGGGGCGGGGGCGATCTCCGCCGTGCTGCAGGCGCTGGCGGCCGATCTCACGCGCAGTGAACACCGAACCAAAGCGATGGCGATTATCGGCGCGACGATCGGCATGTCGTTTGCGTTATCTATTATTCTCGGACCTGTGTTAAATCAATGGATGGGTGTGCCGGGCATTTTTGCGATAACCGGTGTACTTGCGCTGATTGCGATCGTCGTGGTGGCGAAGGCTGTGCCGAACGAACGTATCGCCGATGACGCCAACACACGCCGGGTGGACAAGAATTTGCTCGGCCCGGTGTTGCGCGACGCGCAGTTGTTGCGGTTAAATTTTGGCATCTTCGCGCTGCATGCGGGCATCACCGGATTGTTCATTGTCACGCCGCTGTTGCTACAACAAAGCGGCCTTGCGATCGAGCGGCATTGGCAGGTTTACTTGCCGGTCGTTGTGCTGTCGCTGCTGTTCATGATGCCGGTGGTCATGCGCGGCGATAATCGCGGCGACGATAAGCGAATTTTCATGGGGGCGATTGCCATCTTGATCGTTGCGTTTCTGGTGTTGGCAGCGGCCGGGCAGCGCTTCTGGATTTTGTGTCTGGGATTGCTGATATTTTTTACCGCGATCAATGTTCTTGAAGCGGTGCTACCGGCGTGGGTTTCGAAGCGCGCAACCGAGCAGAATCGTGGTACCGCGCTGAGCGTGCACAGCATTTTCCAGTTCCTCGGTCCGGCGTTCGGCGGCTATACCAGCGGTTGGTTGCTGGATCATGTCGGATCTTCGGCGGTCTATGTTTTTTGTGCCGTGCTTGCGATATTATGGTGGCTGGTCGCGCTACCGTTGCAGTCGGTGCAGCGCGATAAAAATGACGGCACGGCAATTGAAGTTATGGAGAACTAATCATGGCATCACTGAATAGAGTTATGTTGATCGGCAATCTCGGCGCCGATCCGGAAACGCGTTACCTGCCGAGCGGCGACGCGGTGGCGAACATTCGTATCGCAACCACCGAATCGTGGAAAGATAAAGCCAGCGGCGAAAAGAAAGAAGAAACCGAATGGCATCGCGTGTCGTTCTTCGGCAAGCTCGCGGAAATCGCCGGCGAGTACTTGAAAAAAGGTAGCCCGGTTTACGTCGAGGGCCGCATCAAGACGCGCAAATGGCAAGACAAAGACGGCCAGGATCGCTATTCCACAGAAGTGGTCGCCGATCGCATGCAAATGCTCGGCTCGCGTGGCGGCATGGGCGCACCGGCCGGTGGTGACGATTCGTCGCAGGGTAATCCCGAGGAGCGCGGCAGCAGCGCGCGGCCCGCCAAAGCGCCCGCAAAAGCCGGCGCAAAGTTCGATGATTTCGAGGATGATATTCCGTTTTAAGTGGGAAACTCCTTCCCCTTGAAGGGGCGGGTCGACTCAACGGTAGTGGATACGGAGAGGCACCATGAAAATTCTGTTGGCTGATGATCACACGTTATTCCGCGAGGCGATGTTGCATCCGCTCGGGCAGTTGGACGCCGACGCCGAAATTTTCCAGGCGGGCACCGCTACGCAAGCGTTGGCGATCGCCGAAGAAAAATCCGATCTCGATCTAGTTTTGCTCGATCTGAACATGCCCGGCATGGATGGATTGACGGCGGTTATGACTTTTCGCGATCGCTTCCCGGAATTGCCCCTGGTCGTGCTGTCGGCAAGCGAGGAGCATCACGATATTCAAGCCGTGTTGGACGCCGGTGCGATGGGCTTCATTCCAAAATCGTCGAGCACCCAGGTGATGCTCGGCGCGCTACGTTTGGTGCTATCCGGCGGCCCCTATATTCCGCCGTTGTTGCTGCAACGCGCGCAATACGCCATCGATCCGCCCAGCCCCGCGACGCGGCACGTTGCGACGGTCGGCGGTGCGGAAGATTTGACACCGCGTCAGTTCGAAGTGTTGGAAGCCCTCGCCGAAGGGCTGTCGAATAAACTCATCGGCCGCAAACTAAACCTCAGCGAAGGCACGGTTAAAGTTCATCTTGCCGCGATCTTTCGCGCGCTGGATGCAAAAAATCGCACCGACGCAGTGATTCGTGCGCAGGATAGGTTAGTCAAAAAATAATTTATATACTGCCTGAAGACGCGCTATTGA
Organism: Pseudomonadota bacterium; assembly: GCA_031406045.1. GTDB lineage: Bacteria > Pseudomonadota > Gammaproteobacteria > Burkholderiales > JALYOK01 > JALYOK01. The sequence continues at coordinate 17,318 of JANOGO010000226.1, read as the reverse complement.
TGGGGGTCTTCGGGCATGCATGGCTGCGAGCCGCTATCGGCGCGCTTCCTGGCTCACCCTTAATCTATTTTGGATGTAAAGCGCGGCTTAGTGTTTCGCTCAATTGTGTAATCACCACCGGCTTATGCAGTAACGTCAGTTTACTTTCGCGCACTTCGCGTAATTGATCCACGCCGGTATCGCCGGTGACCAAGATGGCGGGCAAGTCGGCTTTGGTCATCGCGCGAATTTGCGCGATGGCGTCGATGCCGTTTGCCCCGCCGCGCAAGCGATAATCGACAACGATGAGATCAGGCACAAACTGTTTTTGTTGAATCGCCCGCGCCGTATCGTCCAGCGTTGCGGCGGCGATCACATCGCAGCCCCAATCCGTCAACAATAGTTCCATCGCCTCGCGCACCGTTTGATCGTCGTCCAATACGATGATGCGGCGGCCGCGCAAACTCTTGATTTGTTGTTTGGAATTTTCCTTCACGTTTACCGGTGGCGCCGCCGCGGCTCCACGGGGGATGGCAACGCTAAAAATTGAACCGTGCCCGATTTCGGAACGTAAGCCGATTTTGCAATCCATAATTTTTTCGATGCCTCTTACAATCGCAAGGCCGAGTCCGAATCCCTTAGCGCGATCGCGTTCCGCGTTGTTGATTTGATAGAACTCTTGAAAGATTTTTTCTTGTTCTGCATGAGAAATACCAGCGCCGTTATCGCGCACTTCGATGCGAACACGGCCGCCTCGTTGCTGGCGGCACGCGACCAGAACGGTGCCGCCTTCATTGGTATAGCGCACTGCGTTGGCAACAAAATTACGCGTTACGCGTTCGAGCAACATCGGATCGCTGAACAAAATAAGATTCGACGCGCGTATCCGCAAGGTAATGTTTTTTTCCCGCGCCGGCGGCGTGTAATCAGTTCGTAGTTTGTCGAGCAGTTGATTGGCGCGAAACGGGAGCGGCATCGCCTCGACGATACCCGCTTCAAAGCGCGAGATATCCAGCAAGGAGTTGAACAATGTCTGCAGTGCTTCGACCGAGGCGTTGATGTTGTCGACGATATTGCGCACCTCGGGATAATAGATGCGCTGGCGCAGCGCCTCAGAAAACAATGCGATCGCCTGCAACGGCTGGCGTAAATCGTGGCTCGCCGTCGCGAGGAATTGAGATTTTGCGCGGTTGGCGAGTTCGGCTTCTTCCTTAGCGCGCTCGGCCTCTTGCGTGGCGCGTTCGGCTTTTGCGGTTGCCGATTCGGCCGCTTGGGTTTGCGCTTGAAGCTGCGCGATGAGATCAGTATTTTCATAGCGAATCTTCAGCGTTTCGACGACGAATCGATTCTGGCGCCGTCCAAAGCCCAAGAACGAAACGAGAAAGATCATGCAGATCAGGGCGATCAGCCAATGAATGGGTTTATCTATCAGCGCGTGCTTAACGATACTCGGCAATATTAACGTGCTGGCGAACGCATAAAATGCCGGCAAATAATAACCAATGACCGATACGCCGCCTGCGCAAATTGCAAACAAGCAACCGAGCAAAAACATTTGCAGCGCGAGGGAGTCGGGCACAAACATTAAGACGCCGATGCTGCCCCAAATCGCGCCTGCACCGGCCGAGCCGAACAAATAGCGCCATTTCCACACTTCGATCGCGTCGATCGTTGGCGGTTGTTTGTTGAAAGCGATTGACCAATAAGCGCGGATCGCCGTGGCGCCGTAAAGCACCGTGAGCCAGCCCAACAGCACGCTATGCGCCACGTCTTGCCACATCACGGCAACGACTAAGATGCCGCCAAAGAATAGGGGAATCGTGCCGGGTAAATATTCGCGGTAAGCGTGCACGATTTGGTCGTACAGCAATTGGCGCTCGGACTTGCCACGCGTGTCGAATGAAGGGGGTGCGATCGCGCCGGGACTAAGGGGTAGGGAAGAAGGCAATCTGGCTAACCTAGCCGTCTGTACCCGGCGAACATGGGTTTGCGTTGCAACGGTCAAGCGATGACGCCACAGCCGCCTGCGACGCGCGTTCTTGCAACTTGGCGCGCGACGCCGCCGTTGGCAAAAAATCCGGATCTTGCGCAAGGTCGACGATTTGCTCGGACCAATCTTGCGCGCTCAGCCAACCGGTATCGGCGACCAGGTCGAAAAGATCGGCGCGGCCGGGAAATTCCACACCAAAACAGTTTGCCAGCAAGTGATCGGATTGGGCTTCGGTACGGCTGATTTGCCGGTATGCCTCGGACTCGCTATAGCCCTTGGCCTTCGCGACATTTTTTGCACGCTGAACTGCGGGCGTGCGCACGTGAATGCGCAGAATATGGCTGATGCCGGCTAATACGTGCGGTGCGTAAGGACTGTGGAGCATCATGCTGTTTTTCTGCGCCAAGAACAGGATTTCCGAGGCAATTATCTTCCCAATTTTATGCAGTTGCCAGTTGTTTTCGGCGGCGCTACCGCCAGTGGATAAATCCACGACCGTACAGCCGTTGCCGGCAAGCCGCTCGAGAATATTGCTATGGTCCAGCAGCGAAAGCCCCAACCGGCGCGCGACGTGTTGGGCGATGGCAGTGCCTTCACTGCCGGTTTCGGATGCGATCGCGATGACAGCCATGATTCCCTGAATAGTTATTGTGAATCAGTGTTATGCCATAGGAACTTGCACCTTCCTATACAACTTATGGCCGATAAAAACTGGGCCTATCACTTTCGATATAGGCCAAAAGGTGTAGTACTTTCGATATAGGCTAGAAGTTGTAATCTCCTAAAATGCCTTGACGCGTTAATCCGGGTACTCAATAGTACGATTCATGAAGACAGAGAAAATTAAAAATATGTTTACTCACGTTGGTGTTGTTCGATGAAATCCGGCGGTATCCGCACTCGCATTCTGATAATCGCATTATTACCCGCGGTGATCATGGCGATGGTGCTCGGGTTATGGTTTTTAGCCGCGCGCTGGCACGGTGCTCTGCCGGGCGGCGCGGCGCCGGGTTGGGGTTGGGCGATCGGGCTCAGCGGCTTGTGTTTGCTGTTCGGCGCGCTTGCGGCACGAAAAATCGGTGGGCAAATTGCGCGGCCCGTCACCAACCTGGCGCGCGCCGTCGAACGCATCGGCAAGGGTGATTTCGACGTTCGCTTCCCTGCTAATTCCGGCGGCGAGTTGGCGGTGCTGGAAGCGGGAATCGCCGCTATGGCGGCTAAGCTAAAGCATGGCCAGGAATTACTCGAGCAGCGTATCGAAGAGGCGACGCGGCTTCTGACGGCGCAAAAAGAAGAAGCCGAGCGCGCCAATCTGGCGAAATCGCGCTTTCTCGCCGCCGCCACTCACGATTTGCGCCAGCCGATGCACGCGTTGACGCTATTTGTTGCCGCGTTGAAAGAGCGGATTCATTATCCCGAAGTGAGCCGGATTGTTCACAACATCGAATCGTCCGTGAACGCGATGCAAGGTATGTTCAACGCATTGCTGGATATTTCGAGGCTCGATGCCGGCGTGCTGCAAGCGCATCCGCGCGACTTTCATTTGCAGGATTTATTCGATCGCTTGCTGCTCGATTTTTCGCCGCTGGCGATGGAAAAGCAAATTCGCTTGAGCATCGTGCCGACACGCACCATCGTTCGAACCGATCCGGTTTTGTTGGAGCGAATTCTGATGAATCTCATTTCCAACGGCATTCGCTATACCATCGAAGGCGGCGTGGTGATGGGTTGCCGCCGCACCAAGGGCGGCTTGCGTCTCGAAGTCTGGGACAGTGGCAAGGGTATTCCGGCGCATCGGCAAAAAGAAATTTTTCAGGAGTTTGTGCAACTGAATAATCCCGAGCGCGATCGCAATAAGGGTTTGGGACTGGGCCTAGCGATTGTCGATCGTATGGCGCGCTTGTTGGGCACGCAAATCGACATTAAATCCATCGAGGCGAAAGGCTCGGTATTCTCGATTAAGATTCCACGCGGTAATGCAAAACGCGTGATCGAAAAAGTCGATCCGGTGGTGCCGATCCGGCGTCATGAATTGACCGGCGCGCTGGTGGTGTTTATTGATGACGAATCGACGATTTTGGAAGGCATGGAGGTGTTGCTGCGCGATTGGGGTTGCGAGCCGGTCATCGCCGCAACCGGGGTTGGCGCCGTTGCCGCGTTGGTGCAAGCCGGACGGCCGCCGGACATTATCGTCAGCGATTACCGCTTGCGCGATCAGGAAAACGGCATCGAGGTAATCGAACAAATTCGCGGGCATTTCGGCATGCAAATTCCCGGCGTATTAGTTAGCGGCGATACCGGGCCGGAACTATTGCGCGAAGCGAAAGAGAAAGGCCTACGAATTCTGCACAAACCGGTGCGGCCGGCAAAACTACGCGCGTTGATCGATCATCTGGTAAACCTCGACCCGAACGCCGCATCCGGTCCGCTATATCGAGAAAATTCGCAGTAGGCCAGGAGCCGCTCAGATACTGGCTCGTGGCGTGGCATTGCTGAAGAACCGCACCAGATCAGCGTTGCAGGGCACTCTCTAATACGCGCGCGACATGCACGGCTTTACGCCCGGCGCCATCGCGAATTTGCTGGCGGCAACTGACGCCATCGGCCACGATCGTCGTATGTTCATCGCCGGCACGCACTGCGGGCAACAGATCCAGCTCGGCCATTTGCATTGAGATGTCGAAATGGTTTGCGTCAAAACCGAACGAACCCGCCATGCCGCAGCAGCCCGATTGAATAGTTTGCACGTTGAGTTCCGGAATGAGTCCCAATATGCCTTCAACCGCGCCCATCACGCCAAACGCTTTTTGATGGCAATGGCCGTGTAACATGACCGTCGACGGATAAGTGGGATAAAGCTCAAGTTCGAGGCGGCCTTGTTGATGCTCGCGAAACAAAAACTCCTCCAGCGTCAGCGCATGCTGCGCAAAATTTCTGGCATCGGCGGTATTCAAAAGCGCGGGCAATTCATCGCGTAACGTGAATACGCATGACGGTTCTAGGCCGATGATCGGAATGTTCTGTTCGACATAGGGCAACATCGCGTCGACTAAGCGCTGCGCTTCTTGTTTAGCCTGATCGATCAAACCCACGCTTAAAAATGTTCGGCCGCAGCACAGCGGGCGCGCGCTGTTGGCGGCGCGTGGAATTTGGGAATGATAACCGGCTGCGCGCAAAACCCGCAGCGCCGATCGCGCGTTTTCCGGTTCAAAGTAAGTGGTGAAGGTATCGACAAATAGCGCGACGTCGCGGCCCGTTATCGCGGGCGTCCTCGCACTGCGGTTTAAACGAAAATAATCTGATCGCCAACTCGGCAACGGCCGGCGCGCGCTGAAGCCGAGATATTCTTCGCTCCAGCGCGCGAGGGTGGGCGAGGCGTTGCGTAGATTCAGCAGGCCACTTATCTTGGCCGCATACGGCGCATAGCGCGGCAGATAGCCGATGAGTTTGTCTTTGATCGATAGGCCATGGCGCTGTTGATGCTGGTGCAAATATTCGATTTTCATCTTCGCCATGTCCACACCGGTCGGGCACTCGCGCTTGCAGCCTTTGCACGATACACACAGATCGAAGCTCTCACGCATCGCGTCCGATGCCATGGCGTCTTCGCCGAGTTGTCCTGACAACGCGAGGCGCAAGGTGTTGGCACGTCCGCGAGTGGAGTGTTGCTCATCGCGCGTGACGCGGTAAGACGGACACATCACGTCGGCATCGAACTTACGGCAGTGGCCGTTGTTGTTACACATCTCGGCCGCGTGCGCGAAGGAGCCGTGGGTGGACCAATCGAGCGCCGGCTTGATTTCAATGTGACGATACTCGGGCTTGAAGCGAAAAAGGCTGCGATCGTCTTGCTTGCTCGGCCGAACGATCTTGCCGGGATTCATCAGGCCGAGTGGATCGAATAATTGCTTCACTTCCGCTAGCGATGCCGTTAATCGCGGACCAAAGAATGGCGCGATCCATTCGCTGCGCACCAAGCCGTCGCCGTGCTCGCCGGAATAGACACCTTTATATTCGCGTACCAACTCGCAGGCTTCTTCGGCGATGGCGCGCATCTTTTGTGCGCCATCTTGTTTCATGTTTAGGATCGGCCGAACGTGCAATGTGCCAACGCTGGCATGAGCGTACCAGGTGCCGCGCGTGCCGTGTTTTTCAAAAACCTGTGTGAGCCGTTGCGTGTAGTCGGCGAGATGCTCCAGCGGCACGCAGCAATCTTCAATGAAGCTCACCGGCTTGCCGTCGCCTTTCATGCTCATCATGATGTTCAGGCCGGCTTTGCGCACGTCCCACAAGGATTTTTGTTGACTCGCGTTCGTCAATTTTACGACGCAATTCGGCAAGCCTAAGTCGCCGAGCATCGAGGCAAGTTGCTCGAGCTTACGAGTTTGTTCTGCTGCTTCCTCGCCGGAAAATTCGACCAATAAAATTGCCTCGGGCTCGCCGATCAACGCAGCGTCAATGGTAGGTTGAAATGACGGATTTTTTCGCGCCAAATCGATCATCGTACGATCTACCAACTCGACCGCCGAAGGATCGAGTTTGACAATATGCTGCGTCAATTCCATCGCTTTGTAGAAGGTCGGGAAATTCACAACGCCGAGCGATTTATTTTTCGGCAGCGGCGCAACTTTAAGTTTTAGGCGTTTGAAATAAGCGAGGGTGCCTTCGCTACCGACCAGCAAATGCGCCAGGTTCGGCCGCTCGGTGTTGTAGCGTAACGGATCTTGCGGCTCGAAAATATCCAAGTTGTAACCGGCCACGCGCCGCAGCAGGCGGGGAAACTTCGCACGAATTTCATCGGCTTCGCGTGTGGCAATGGCACGAAATCCCTCGACGATTTCGGCATAACGGCCCGAGCCTTTAGCGCTATCTAGTTCGCTAAACCACGACGTCGCGCCATCGGACAATATCGCCTCGATCCCTTTTACGTTATGTACCATATTGCCGTAACGAATCGAGCGGCTGCCGCAGGAATTATTGCCCGCCATGCCGCCGAGTGTGGCTTGCGCGCTGGTTGAAACATCCACGGGATACCAAAGCCCATGTGGCTTCAGAAACGCATTCAATTGATCGAGAACGACGCCGGGCTGAACGTCGATTTCCGTTGCGCCGGGTTCATACTCGAAAATTTGGATGAGGTATTTGCTATTGTCAATTACCAGCGCGGCGCCGACCGTTTGGCCGCACTGAGAAGTGCCAGCGCCGCGCGGCAAAATTGGAATCCTTTCTTCGCGGGCAATTTGCAGCGCAATCGTCGCATCTTGCTCAGTTTTAGGGACCACGACACCAACCGGATCGATCTGATAAATCGACGCGTCCGTCGAATAGCGTCCACGCGACGCGGCGTCGAATAATACATCTCCCTGAATTTCCCGGCACAGCCTGTCAGCCAAATTGGATCGCATCGATTCCATTGAGCGATAATATCACCGAGCAAACCCAACATTGAGCGAATTTTATGAGCTATCCGAGCGGTCGACATTTTCTGCAAATTCCCGGTCCCACTAACGTGCCGGAGCGCGTGTTGCGTGCGATGGATCGACCGACAATCGATCATCGCGGCCCGGAATTTCAACAACTCGGCTTTGATGTTTTGGCGGGAATGCAGGGAATTTTTCGGACCAAATATCCCGTTGTGATTTATCCGGCATCCGGCACGGGCGCGTGGGAAGCCGCGCTCGTTAATACGCTGTCTGCCGGCGACAAAGTGTTGATGTTCGAGATCGGGCAATTCGCTGCGCTGTGGTGTGAATTGGCGCGGCGATTAGGCTTGCAAATCGAGTGGGTTCCCGGCGATTGGCGGAGCGGCATCGATGCGAACGAAGTCGAGCGGCGCTTAAACGAAGACCGACGTCACACCATCAAAGCCGTCGCGATTGTGCACAACGAAACCTCGACCGGCGTCACCAGCAACATCCCCGCGATCCGCGCTGCGATCAATCGCACCGGCCATCCTGCGTTGTTGCTGGTCGATACAATTTCCTCGCTCGCGTCGATCGATTATCGCCACGATGCATGGGGCGTCGACGTCACGGTCGGTGGCTCGCAAAAAGGCTTGATGTTGCCGCCGGGATTGAGTTTCAATGCCATGTCGGAAAAAGCCTTGGTGGCGAGTCAATCATCTACTTTGCCGAAATCCTATTGGGCGTGGGAGCCGATGCTGAAGGCAAATAAGAACGGATTTTTCCCCTACACGCCGGCGACGAATTTATTGTTCGGTTTACGCGAAGCGATCGCAATGCTAAACGACGAGGGCTTGGAAAATGTCTTCGCTCGCCATATCCGCCACGCCGAAGCCACGCGCCGCGCAGCGCGAGCGTGGGGGCTTGAGGTCTTGTGTAAAAATCCGAATGAATACAGCCCGAGCCTTACCGCGCTGATGATGCCCGCGGGGCACGACGCCGATGCGCTGAGAAAAATCATACTCGAGCGATTTGATATGTCGCTTGGCATGGGCCTCGGTAAACTCGCCGGAAAAATTTTTCGAATCGGTCATCTGGGCTATTTCAACGATCTCATGTTGGCTGGAACGCTATCCGGTGTCGAGATGGGTTTGATCGCCGCCGACGTGCCTATTACGGCCGGCGGCGTCAGCGCCGCACTGAAGAATTTAGTATCCGAGAATTGACCGCGTGCATTGCCAGGAGGCCCGTCTTTATTGCTTCATGACGACATGTGCTTGAAGAATGGCTCTGGTATTGCCTCTACAGGCAGCGCTATATTATCGTTACATTAATTGAGCGACGGCAGCCAAAGCGCGATCTGCGGAAAACTTAACACCAGCAATAGCACTGCTGCCTGCAATAAAATAAATGGCCATAGCGATGCGAAAATTTGATTCAGCGTAATGTGTGGCGGTGCAACGCCTTTGAGATAAAACGCCGCCGGACCGAAGGGCGGCGAGAGGTAGGAGATTTGCATGTTTAAACAGAACAGCACGCCGAACCAAACCGGGTCATAGCCTAGTTCTTTCACAATCGGAACGAAGATCGGCATGGTCAGCAGACAAATGCCGACCCAATCCATGATGCATCCGAGCACGACCAAAATTAGCATCATCAACAAGATGATGACGATCGGTGCAACATCGAGCCCGGTCATCAGCTCGCGTACGAAGGCGGAGCCACCGGCGAGATTGTAGACGCCGATCATCGCGGTGGCGCCGAACGAGAGCCACAGCAACATACCGCAGGCGCGCAAAGTTTGCTCGCTCGACTCACGCACCATTTTCCAACTCAAATCGCCACGGATCGCGGATGCAATTAACGTCCCGACCACGCCCATCCCCGCTGCTTCCGTGACGGAGGCAATGCCGGTATAGATCGTACCGAGTACCGACAACATCACCAGCATCGGCAGTAGCAAGCCCTTCAGCGTGCGTAACTTTTGCGCGAATGGAATATCGCGTTCGTGTGCGGGCGCCGGGGGGCCGAGTGCGGGATCGAGTTGGCAACGAATGAAAATATAAATCATGTACACCGCCGACAATATCAGCCCCGGAACGATATTGGCGGTAAACAGTTCGCCGATTGGAACATTCACCGTGAGCCCATAAATCACCAACACAATCGACGGCGGAATCATCGTGCCGAGCGAGCCGCCGGCGCAAATCGTGCCGATCGCGAGTTTGGGATCGTAGCCCAAGCGTAACATTTGCGGCAGCGCAATCAAGCCGAGCAATACGATTTCGCCGCCGATAATGCCGGTCATCGCGCCCATGATGGTGGCGGCGACCATGGTTTGGATCGCCAATCCACCCGGCAATTTGCCTGCCCACACGCGCATCGCATCGAACAAATCTTTGGCAACGCCGGAGCGCTCCATCAGCGAGGCCATCAAGATAAACATCGGCACCGAGACCAGAACATATTCGTTCATGAAGCTATAGATGCGGCTGGCGATTAATTGCAAACCCGCCTCGCCGAATAGCCCAAGCGCAAACACGATGGCAATCAAACCGGTAACGAATGCCAGCGGCAGACCGAGCAAGAGCAAGACGATCATGGAACCGAACATGATCACCGTGAGTGTGGCGATATCCATTTACTTTAGGGGCTTTAAATCGCCGATGAGCTGCAATAAAGATTGCAGCGCCATGATTCCGGCGACGATGGCGAACAGCGTTTTGAGAACGACCGGGATGGGCCAATTCAGCGCCGTGCCGGATTGCTCCATGAAGGTGATTGCGTCCGCGGCTTGCTGTGTTGCGGCGTAGGTAAGCACAACGAAAAATACCAAGGCCAATAGCGAGACGAGAACGTTCGCGCGGTTGCGCCATCGCGGCGAGAATCGCTCGGCGGCGATGCTAATGACAATATGTCCACGATACTGATGCACATACGGACCGCCGAGCAAAAACGCCGACGCGCCGAGCATGACGCTGAGCTCGTGGCTCCAGATCGTGGGCGACAGGAAGTAGTAACGGGATACCACCTCGTACGCGATCATCGCGACGATGATGAGAAAAAGGCTGCTCGCGATGGCGCCGATCGCTTTAACTACGGGTTGTAGTTTTTGCTCGAACATTGATTGCGCGGGGGGTTACGTGGATTAAGAGGGGTGTCGTTCCCGCGAAAGCGGGAATCCATGTTGACTTTGTACGGCCAAATGGATTCCCGCTTTCGCAGGAATGACAATCAGGAATAGCGGATCGCGTCTGCAAAACGATGGGTGCTCGACGGCGAAACCCTTCAGGCGCTATTCAATCCAACAACCCGGCTTTTTTCAAAAACGCAACCTGCGAGTCGTTGACTTTTTTCGCCATACTACTGCGCGCCGCGTAGAGCGCCCATACTTCACGCGCAACGGCGCGGAATTTACCCAGTTCCACAGCACTCCAGGCAATCGGTTCGATACCGAGTGTTTTTGCTTGCTGCGCAATCTTTTCATCATCCAGACGAATACGCGCGACCAGATTGCGCGAAAATTCCTTGACCGAGGATTCCAACAACGCCTTCAAATCATCGGGCAAGGTGTTCCATTTTTTGATGTTAATCGCGACCTCCGCCATGCCCATCGAATGAAATCCGGGATAAGTCGGATACTTCGCCAACTTGTGATAACCCAGCTCGTGATTCATCGACAAGGTACTCCAATCGGAGGCATCCACGACGCCGTGCTCAAGCGAGGTGTAGACCTCACTGCCGGGAATATTGACCGGCGCCGCGCCGAGGCGCTTGAAAATTTCTTGGCCAATCCCTACCGGTGCGCGAATTTTCAGGCCCCTGAAATCGGCGACGCCGCGCAGCGGTTTCTTGCTGACCAACGATTCCTTGCCATACCAGGTTCCAGCGATGTAGTGAATTTTGAACCGCTGATAGATCTTGCGAGCGATTTGCAAGCCGCCGCCTTGTTCCATCCACTGCGCCATTTGTTCCGGTGAATTGAATGCGCCTTGCGGATCGTTCAATAACGCCAGCGCGGGCTCTTTGCCCGCCGCATAACCGCCGCAGCCGTATTCGGCATCTAACACGCCGCTGGTTACCGCATCAAGCGCTTCGGCAGGTGCGACGATCGAACCCGCCGGTAACGGCTCGATGAGTAAACGACCTTGGGATTTTGCTTTGACGTCCGCGGCGAATTGCTCGAATACTTTGAACGGCACCGTGCCCGCTTGCCACAGCGCCATCATTTTTACTTTAATCGGTGCCGGGTCGGCAGCGAATGCGTCGGAAGCAAGGGCGATTACCGCCACCGCCAGTAGAAGCGATTTAATTCGGGTCATAGTCGGCTGAGATTATTGCGGCGCTTTGGCGGTTCCGCGGTACAGAATTCGCATCGATTCTTCATTCACGGCGGCGTGAAAGGCACGTTCGTCCGCGCCGAAATCTACTTTTGGCCGCGGCTCGGGATCGAAGTGATGGTAAGTATCGATGCCGCGCACCAGCATCGCGCTATCGCGGGCACCGGCTATTTGCCGAACATAGGTCGGCACATAGCGAATCGCATAGCCGATGCGTCGATCGTTCGAGCCGTTGGGTGGCGAGCCGTGTACCAAGCGCACGTGATGCAACGACATTTCGCCGGCTTGTAAAACCACATCCACCGCCGCCTCGGGATTCACCTCAACCGCAACTTCTTGTCCGCGGGTCAGGAGATTGTTTTGCGCGAAGGTGTCTTGGTGCGGTAATTGATCTTTTAAATGGGTACCGGGAATCACCTGCATGCAGCCGTTACTGACGTTGCTGTCGGTAAACCCTACCCAAGCCGTGACGACGTCCGGTGACGACAATCCCCAATAAGTCGAATCCTGGTGCCACGAAACATAAGCCGGATCAGTCGCTTCTTTCGTGAAAAAACTTGAGCTCCAGACCAACAGATTAGGCCCGAGAATGGTTTCCACCGCGTCCAAAATTTTCGGATGACGCGTCAATTCGTCGATCCAGGTAAATAGCAAGTGCGGTTTGTTGCGCAATGCGCCGCTTAACGGTCCGCCTTGGGAGCGCTCAAAGGCTTCGAGCCGCGCTCGATAAGCGGCCGCCTCGCCGCCGGTCAAGATTCGGGCCGGAAAATGATAACCGCGCTCGGAAAAAGACCGGACTTCTCGCTCGGTTAAGCTGGGGCGTTCAGACGCGACGGTAGTTTCACTCATCACTCGACGGCTTGGTTAGGACGAAGGCTAGGATAGATTGTAACGACGCGTTTAGGCCTTGTCACGCTATATCGCGAGGCATAAACAGATGGATTAATCAAAGCGAGCCGTGCTCCGAGTGGCCCGCGCTGCCCCGATTGGCGCAGCGCTATTCTCCGTCAAATAGAAAAATAATTTTAATTTAGGCCCTTTTAAGCTAATTCAATGTCACAATATAGGCTTATCGATCATGTCTTTGGGATCGCCTCGCGTATCGCCTCTTGGTGTCACTCCGGTCCAATTCCATCGTCTCGTTAGATACCTAGCGCAAACCTGCGTCAGGAAATCGCCTATTCGGAGGACACTATGTCAACCGGCACCGTAAAATTTTTCAACCCTGCCAAGGGATTTGGATTTATTCAACCAGATGATGGCGCAAAAGATGTTTTCGTCCACATTTCCGCCGTAGAGCGCGCCGGCCTCGGCAGCCTCAACGAGAACGACAAGCTCACGTTCGACGTGGAAAAGGGCGATAACGGTAAGCTTTCTGCGGTCAATTTAAAGAAAGCCTAATGTTTCGCGGCCGGGTGTTTTAGGAACCTGCCGGACTTAAAGAATCGCCGCGAAAAAGCGGGTGAGCGAGGACAGATTTTGACGATTTCGCCGGGCAATAGTGGTTCTATTGCCCAAGAAAGCGGCGAAATGTGGACCGCTCAGCGGTTTTTGCAGCCGATTTCCTTTAAGTTCGACAAGCTCCTAGGCCCGGCCCACTTCTAAAAATTCTTAATTTGCGCGTACGCCGAACGTGGGCGGTCGGCGCCGGTTCCACTACAAGTGAAAGGTTATGCATGGCAAAGGAAGAAACAATTGAAATGGAAGGCCAAGTCAGTGAAGTGCTGCGTAACACCCAGTTTCGTGTCAAGTTGACCAACGGCGTGGAAATTACCGCGCACGCCTCAGGCAAAATGCGCCAGCATCGTATCCGTATTCTAGCGGGCGATAAGGTCACGCTGGAAATGTCGCCCTATGACCTTTCCAAAGGCCGCATCAATTTTCGCCACAAAGATGAAGCCGTTGCTAGGATTGCACCGCGGCGGCCGTTTAAGCGTTAAAGTTATTTTTGCGGGTAGCCCAAGGTGCCGAGAATAAATCGCGCCGAACCATAGGCCAGCCATGCCATCAAGCGTTCCAACAAAGGGCGCTGTTTCCATTCTTTTAAATCGACCGGAATAGCGCCGTCGTGAATTGCCGCGAGCAGGCTGTGGCGCAATTGCGCACTGAAACTCGCGTCGCGCACAATGACATTGGCTTCGCGCGAGAGCATGAAGCTGAACGGATCGATGTTGCTTGATCCCACTGTCGCCCAATCCGCATCGATGACGGCCACTTTGGCATGCATAAAACTCTTGTGATACTCGATGATTTCCACGCCACCGGCGAGCAGCGAGCCGTACAGCGCGCGCGTAGCGTGATGCAGCAAACGATATTCAACACGGCCCTGCAGCATTAATTTTACTTTCACGCCGCGCGTCGCCGCAGCGACCAGCGCGCGGCGAAATCCCAATCCCGGAAAAAAATACGCATTGGCGATGATGATCTCGTCATGCGCGTTTTCGATGGCGGCGAGGTAGGCTTCTTCGATGTCGTCGCGATGACGCAGATTGTCGCGAATCACCAAAGCCGCAAGATGGGTGCCGCGCGGCGGCGCCGGTGGTACGCTCGGGAACATGTTGCGCACGCGGCTGCGCACCCGAATCCACGACAACAACAACCACAATCGATGCACCACCGGCCGCAACTCTTGCACCAGCGGCCCGATGACTTTCACCGCATAGTCGTAACGTGGCGGCGTGTGGTGCGGCGTATTGATGTCGTCGATAATATTGATGCCGCCGATGAAGGCAGTATGGCCATCGATCATCGCCGTTTTTCGATGCATGCGGCGTAAGCGATAGCGGCGAAAACTAAAACGAAACGCTTCGGTCCGGTAGATAAAAACTTCGACGCCGCTTTTCAATAATTCATCGGCCATCTCCGGCGGAAAAAAATCATGACTGCCAAAGCCATCGACGACGATGCGCACGACGACGTTTCGTTGAGCCGCGCGACGCAACGCGGCGGCGATCCGTTGGCCCGCGGTGTCGTCGGCGAAAATATAGGTCTCGAGATGAACTTCCGTTTGCGCGCTATCGATCGCGGCTTCCAGCGCCGGGAAAAAGTCCGTACCGTTTTTAAGCAGGGTAATCGAATTACCGGCGACGTAGCGAGGCGTAGCCAAAACGTCTTAAGGCCGGCTGACGTGGGCCGACAATGCCGCATGATCGGATAGTTTCGACCAGGCTTTTCCATGCATCAGTCGCGCGCTCTTTACGCGCAATCCGCGCACATAAATGCGATCTAAGCTAAGGATCGGTAAGCCCGCCGGAAAGCTGCGCGCCGGCCGTCCGCGCGTGGCTTCGAACACTTCATGCGCGTCGAGACGCTCGCGCAGCAAGCGACTCAACTGCTCGCGCCAATCGTTAAAATCGCCGGCAATTACCAATGGTGCGCCATGCGGTACCATGCGATCGATGCGATCGCACAACGCGCGCGCTTGCTGCTGGCGCCAGCGCGAAAACAACCCGAGATGCACGCAAACGCAGTGCAAGCGCTCGTCCCAACCGGGGATATCCAATTCGCAATGGAGCAGCCCGCGCCGCTCCAGCGGATGCGCCGACACGTCTTCGTTTTCCCAATTGACGATGGGAAAACGACTGAGGATCGCATTGCCGTGATGGCCTTCTTCATAGACGGCGTTTTTGCCGTAAGCAAAATCGCCCCATACCGAATCGGCAAGGAACTCGTGTTGCGGCGCGGTCCACAGCGTGTGATTTATTCCGTGAACTTCGTTCGACCCTTGCACCTCTTGCAAAAAAATCAAATCGGCATCGAGCATGCGGAGGCGATCGCGCACGTCGTGCAAAATCGCACGCCGGTTGAAATTCGAAAAACCCTTGTGGATGTTATAAGTCGCGATGCGTAAGGTTTCGATCATTGCGTTTTTTCTTTACGACGACAAATCATTTGCCTGCGGCGAATTGCGGCAACAACAAAATGGCCTCCCGGTTGCTCCAAGAAAATACTTTTTCCGCCGCTTCCTGCCACGGCAACCACACATATTGTAAATGTTCGCGCGGCGCAATGGTGATCGGCATTGGCCGCGGCAAAGTCAGGCCGAAAACATGTTCCGTGTTGCGCGTAACGCCGGGCGCGTAACGATGGCGCCAATGCGGATAAATTTCGTATTCGTTTTGTTTTTGCCAATCGGTGAGAATGTGTTCGTCGGCGTTGAGGCCGGTTTCTTCCATCAATTCGCGCGTTGCCGTATTACTCAGAACTTCTCCGTCTGCATCTTGGCTGCCGGTCACCGACTGCCAAAAGCCCGGCCGGTCCGCGCGTTCCAACAATAACACCTCGAGATCGGGCGTGTGGATGATGACCAATACGGAAATGGGAATTTTATGGCGGGACATGTTTTATGTTGTTCAAATATTAATGAGTGCCGCGTCTGAATTATTGTGCCCAACCTCATAGCCCAAGGTTACGCCGCCCCAACCCTCTCCAGCGGAGCGGGAGAGGGAGTTAGTCCCCTCGCCCCTTCGGGGAGAGGGCTAGGGTGAGGGGGAAAGTCGTCCATATTGAGGAATCGTCGATAGT
Organism: Pseudomonadota bacterium; assembly: GCA_031406045.1. Taxonomy (GTDB): domain Bacteria; phylum Pseudomonadota; class Gammaproteobacteria; order Burkholderiales; family JALYOK01; genus JALYOK01. The sequence continues at coordinate 1,083 of JANOGO010000226.1, read as the reverse complement.
AAAATATTTTTTGTTAAGATGTTAAAACAACTTACCAAAGGAATCAGCCATGGCCCTCAAGTCTGCCACGTCCGCAGCCAAGAAACCAGTTTTCGATCAAGCATCGGCCAATGGCAAATTTTCCGTCAGCCACGCCGCTACCAGCGAATTCAAAGTCGATGGCCTGCGCGCATTTTTCGCGTACCGCGATTTGGGCATCATGGACGCCACTAATGGCCGTTATGTCGCCCACGTCATCCGCGCCGTTCCTGGGAAATCCGTCGAGTCATGCTGGCACCGCCACGAAGCGGATTTTCAGATGGTATACGTGCTCAAGGGCTGGATCGAATTCGATTACGAAGGCGTAGGCAAGCAGCGTTACGTCGCCGGCTCATGCTTCCATCAGCCGAAAAACATCGGCCATATTGAGTTAGGACATTCGGATGATATTGAGATGATTGAGATTGTTGCGCCTGGGGATTTTGTGACTACGGAAGATGCGAAGGGTTAGTTTATTGTTTGGTCGGCATGGCTGAGAGGCAATATTGGTGCGGCATTCGAGCAATGCATTGCCAGCGGCGAACACCCATGCGGTTTTCCAGTAGGGTGCGCAACGCGCACGCGGACTTGCTTGTTCTCGCCACCTGTGAAATTGTCTATCCGCGTGCGCTGTGCGCACCCTACGCCTGCTTTGTAGCGCGAAAAAGCGCCGCGCCTTCCGAAGAGTGTGTCGTTCGGCGGGTTGTACCCGCCCTACATTTTTATTTTGTGACCGGGTCACGAGCCGCTCTTGTCTTGCCTGGCCCTAGGCCACCCGGTCGTGGCGGTGCATGCTCTGCAAGCCAGTATCCATGGGCCTTCTGGCGCGATGCCATGTAGACTTGTCATTGCGAGGAGCGCTTTTGCGACGAAGCAATCTGGTCTTTTTACGGCTTACATAAATCGAGATTGCTTCGTCGCTTTGCTCCTTTCCATGAACCGACCTTCAAAGGTAGGGTGGATCAAGCGCAGCGGATCCACCATGGGCGAAAAAAATCGGCGAACGATGTTCGCCACGGTGGATCCGCTTTGCTTGATCCACCCTACAACGCCAACGTTTACGCT
>JANOGO010000097.1:0-15465 GCA_031406045.1 Pseudomonadota bacterium | reverse complement strand
TTGAAGAAGTTTCATCGCGCGCCAAGTCTCGTAGGGTGGATCAAGCAAAGCGGATCCACCGTGGCGAACATCGTTCGCCGATTTTTTTCGCCCATGGTGGATCCGCTGCGCTTGATCCATTGCCCTACCTTTGAAGGTCGGTTCATGGAAAGGAGCGAAGCGACGAAGCAGTCTCGATTTTTAATGCCGTGAAATACGAGATTGCTTCGTCGCAAAGAACGCTCCTCGCAATGACAGATTGACGTATTCATTCGATGAAGCATAGTTTCGGCTGCATACGAAAATGCAATAACATTCACCCATGACGCAACAAATCCTGATGATTGAAGACGACCATCGCCTCGCGGCGATGGTGCGCGACTATCTTGGCCAGCAAGGTTTTGTCGTGACATTGGCCGAAGACATCGCGCAAGGTTTTGCAACCATGCAACGCGAACCGTTCGATCTGGTGCTACTTGATTTGATGCTGCCCGACGGTAATGGCCTCGATGTTTGCCGCCAAATTCGCGCGCTGCCGCAACGAGAAAAATCCACGTCACCCAACGTCGCGATCGTGATGCTCACCGCAAAAGGCGATCCGATGGATCGCGTCATTGGCCTTGAAATCGGCGCGGACGATTACATTCCCAAACCGTTCGAGCCGCGCGAATTGCTGGCGCGTATTCGTGCCGTGTTGCGGCGGCGAGAGGCGCCATCAAGCGTGGACGAGACATTACGTTTCGGCCGGTTGGAAATCGATCGCGACGCGCGCGTTACGCGTGTCGATGGCGTCGCTCGCGACCTGACCGCTCATCAGTTCGATCTACTCGTCGCGATGGCCGAACACGCCGGTCGCGTGCTCACGCGCGAGCAATTGATGGATTTGCTGAAGGGCGAACCGCTGGAGGCATTTGATCGCTCCATCGACGTCCACATCGCGCGCATCCGCGCCGCGATCGAGGACGATCCGAAACATCCGCGCCGTATCATCACCGTGCGCGGTGCGGGTTATGTGTTTGCGAAAGCGCAAGAGTGATCGTGCTACGACCCGCGCCAAAATTACCTCCTGGCGTGGCATGCCCTGAGAGCCGCATGGATACTGCCTTGCAGCCATACTCATTTAAGGAAGCTCTGATTTATTCCGATTTCGTCGCAATCCTGCGTTGCTCAGGAAAAATTGTTCCTTACATCTCAAACATATGCTGCTTCACAATTTTTCCTTCGCGCCTTGTCTTGCTTAGAACTCGAAATAAATCAGAGCTTCCTTAAATGACTAACCGGCTTTACTTACGCATTTATCTTGCGATTCTCGCCAGCTTGTTGCTAACCGCGATCCTCGTCGGCGCCGCGTGGCGCGCGGCGTTCGATCCGTCGCGCCACGGCGCGCACTTGGAAACTTTCGCAGAAATCGCCGGCGAAATTTAGCCACCCAGTACCGCGCCGAAGGCGGAACAGCAGGCCGCGCTGGATCGCTGGCATCGTCGCGCTGAAACGGATCTCGCGCTATTCGGCGAACGTGGCGAACTCATCGCTCGTGCCGCCAGGCGGCCGTTGCCGCTGATTGCGCCGAGCCAAAATCTAAGCGGCTGGATCAATAGTGAGCGCGGTCCGCCGGCCTTCGCGCTGAAACTCGACGATGGCCGCTGGTTAGTCGCGCGTCGTGCGCATTGGCGCAGCCGCGCGCCGTTTGGTTTTGCGGCGACGGTGGCGTTGATTGCGCTCGCCGTCGGCGTTGGCGCGTATCCCGTGGTACGCCGCCTGACGCGGCGCTTGGAGCGTTTGCAAGACGGCGTCGACGCGTTAGGTTCAGGCCAGTTGTCTGCCCGCGTCACGATCGAAGGCAAGGATGAAGTCGCGCAATTGGCGGCGAGTTTCAATAGCTCGGCGGCGCGAATCGAACAATTGGTCAACGCGCAAAAAACCTTGCTCGCCAACGCGTCCCACGAGCTTCGTTCTCCGCTTGCGCGCATCCGCATGGCAATCGAAACACAATCGGCCGATCCGACTACGCGTAAAGAATTGCAACAAAACATTCACGAGCTCGATCAACTCATCGACGAAATCTTAACCGCAAGCCGGCTCGATTCGCCCAACGCGGAACCGCTGGCAATCGAAGATTTTGATTTCACCGCGCTGGTCGCGGAAGAATGCGCGCGCATTAACGTGGAATTGGAAGCGGATATTATTCATGTGAAGGGCGAGGCGAAACTCTTGCGCCGCTTAGTGCGCAACCTACTGGAGAATGCGCGGCGATATGGCGACGGCGCAGCCATCGACGTTTCGCTCACGCGACTCGATACTGCAACGATTCAATTGGAAGTTTGCGACCGCGGCCCCGGCGTGCCTTCAAGCGAACGCGAAAAAATATTCGAGCCGTTCTATCGCATGCCCGGCGCGCGCGAACGCGATGGCGGCGTTGGGCTTGGGCTATCGCTGGTGAAACAAATTGCGGAAAAGCATGGTGGGCGCGTGGAATGCGTTGCGCGCGAAGGTGGTGGTACGTGCTTTCGCGTCGAGCTGTCGAATATTTTGCGTACGCCATAACCAAAGCATGGGTGTCATTCCCGCGAAGGCGGGAATCCATTTAGCCTAGCCGGAACCAATTTCGCGCTTAAAAATGGGCCAGCAAATATTGAAGTCGCCATTGTCATAATTACTGCCAAATGGATTCCCGTTTTCACGGGAATGACAGGTTGTTGATAACCCATGCGTCTCGTTGTCGAGTCATCCGCATAGCGCCGCAACGCGTTTTCTGTGAGAATCACTCGATACTAACCATTCGAATATCCAGCATGACTTCTCTCGTCTGTAACGTCATTCTTTTCAGCATGCTTTTTCTCAGCACTCTCGCCCGTGCCGAAGCGCTGGAAAAACCCGACATCACGATCGCCGTCGGCGGCAAGGCGACGCTGTACTATTTGCCGCTTACCATCGCGGAGCGGCTCGGCTACTTTAAAGACGAAGGCCTTAACGTTGAGATTCCCGATTTCCCCGGCGGTGCAAAATCGTTGCAGGCGTTGATCGGCGGCAGCGCGGACATCGTCGCGGGCGGTTTCGATCACACGATTCACATGCAAACGATGGCGCAAAAATTGTCGGCGTTTGTTGCGTTGAGCACGAACCCGACCATTTCATTCGGCGTCGCAAAAGCGAAGGCGGCGAATTACACCTGGCACAAAGATCTCAAAGGGATGAAGGTCGGCGTTACCGCGCCGGGTTCAAGCTCGCACATGATGCTCAATCATTTGCTCGCGTCGGTGAATTTGAAGCCGGACGACGTCGCGGTGATCGGCGTGGGCACCGGGCCGCAGGCGGTAGCCGCAATGCGCTCCGGGCAGATCGATGCGCTGGTCAATGTCGAGCCGGTCATGACGCTGCTGGAAAAGCAAGGGCTGATGACGGTCATTGCCGAGACGACCACCAGCAAAGGGACGCGCGATGTGTTCGGTGGCCCGCTGTTGAGCGGCACGCTGTACGCCAAAGCGAGTTTCATCGCCGCCAATCCAAAAACAATTCAAGCGGTGACGAACGCGATGGTGCGCGCGTTGAAGTGGATCAAAGTCGCGACTACCGATCAACTCGTCGCGACGTTACCGCCGGAATATTTACTCGGCGATAAAGCACTGTATCTGGAAGTATTCGAAAAACTGCGCGCGAATTATTCGCCCGACGGCATGATCAGCGCCGCAGCGGTGAAAAATAGTTACGAAGTATTGAAGGCACATAACGCAACAGTGCGCCGCTCGCCGGTGGTGTGGCTCGATCAAACTTACGATATGACGTTTGTGAAAAATGCGTTGGCAAAGCTTAAGTGAGTGCGGGATCTAACCCGAGGTCCGCGACGATCCCACCGTCCGGCCCCTCCCCTTTCAAGGGGGAGGTTGGGTGGGGGATGGGTTTCGCCTGTTCACCGCAGAGTGAACCCATCCCCACCCTCGCCCTCCCCTTGAAGGGGAGGGAACTTGCTTTCACCGCGGTCGGATTTCGTCGAGACGATTAGTGGCCTTCCAACAATTCGCCGCGAAGATGATCGCCGACGCTGCCGAAGCGGCGCTACCTGCCTTGGCCCTGAGCCATATTACATGCGCCTTTCCAGGCCATGTGCCTGAAGCGCCGCACTACGTGGCGGTCTGCGAGACGTCGCTTGAAATAAAGAACGGCGAGTTCGTTGCGCTTGTCGGCCCGACCGGTTGCGGCAAATCGACCTTGCTGAATGTCGCGGCCGGTTTGATTGCGCCGACGGAAGGCGAAGTAAAAATATTCGATAAACCGCTGCGCGGCTTGAATCGCGACGCGGCATATATGTTTCAAACGGACGCATTATTGCCTTGGAAAAACGCGCTGGATAACGTCGCGTTGGGTTTAACGTTTCGCGGCGAATCGCAGCGCCATGCAAACAAAATCGCGCGCGATTGGCTCGCGCGTGTGGGCTTGGCCGCCCATGCGCAGCGCTATCCGCACCAACTTTCCGGCGGCATGAAAAAGCGCGTGGCTTTAGCTCAAATTCTCGCGTTGAATCCGAAAATTTTATTGATGGACGAGCCGTTCAGCGCGCTCGATATTCAGACCCGCGAACTGATGGAAAACGAATTGCTCGCGCTGTGGGCGGAAGACAAAAAATCCGTGATCTTCGTCACGCATGATTTGGAAGAGGCGATCTCGCTGGCCGATCGCGTCGTCGTGCTTTCCGCCGGGCCGGGCTGCCATCCCGTCGGCGAATTTGCGATTGATTTACCGCGCCCGCGCGACGTCGCGGAAATTCGCATGACGCCGCGCTTCGTTGAATTGCACTCGCTGATTTGGCAGACCCTGAAAACCGAAGTGATGAAGGCTCATGACGCAAACAAAGGTGTGTAGGTTTCAACTGTCCTTCCACCACTGCGCTTGAAAGTTCTCTTGCAAAAAGGCGATCAACGTTGAGACCTTCGACGACACTTGCTTAGGCGATGGAAATACCGCGTGGATTTCCTGTGCGGGCAAGGTGAAATCAGCTAAGACCGGCACGACTTTGCGTTCGCGTAGCGACCGCGCGGCGACATAATTCGGCAGCGCCGCGACGCCCATATCGGCGCGCACCGCGGCGAGCACCGTCGATAAACTATTCGAGCGCAGCGTGCCTTTTGCCGCAATCGACAAGCGCTTACTTTCGCGGCTGACAAAATGCAAGCGATCAACGCTGTGCACCGTGCTGTAAAACAATACGTTGTGTTTGCTCAAATCGCTCGGGGTCTTTGGCGCGCCGTGCTTTTTTAGATATTTCGGCGAGGCAATCATCATCCACGGATTGGTGCCGAGATAACGTGCACCGAGCGAGGAATCGGCGAGTTGGCCCATGCGAATCGCGACATCGATGCCTTGCGCGACTAAGTCAACGTAGGTATCAACAAAACCCAAGTCGATCTGCAATTGCGGATGGCGCTGCATAAATTCCAGGATCAGCGGCGTGATGACGCGCCGACCGAACGCAACCGAGGTGCCGATTCGCATCCGCCCGCTGACCTCGGCGTGGCGCAGGTTAACAAGATTGTCGGCCTCTTCGAATTGCTCGAGAATCCCTTTGCATTTTTCGTAGTAGGCCGCACCGATTTCCGTTAGGCTCAAGCCGCGCGTGTTGCGATTGAGCAGGCGTGCGCCGAGTTTTTTCTCCAACGCGGCGATGTGCTTCGTCACCGTGGGTTGGGTCAGTTGCACGTCCCGCGCGGCTTTGGAAAAGCTGCCGGTTTCGACGGCGCGGACGAAAAGTTGTAGGGCGGTGATTCGGTCCATGATTTAGTGTTGGGTTAACAAATCTCCACTTTACTCAACTATTGTCATTCCCGCGTAGGCGGGAATCCATAGTGTCTGTGCAAATTCAAATACCAAATGGATTCCCGCCTTCGCGGGAATGACACATTAGGTATAGCAAACACACTAGCAGCATATTACGCGCCTCAAAATCTGTCTATTCCAATTTGGAATAGATGTTATCGATATCCGTCCCGTTGCCTCATTCCTTCAAAACCCCTACAGTGGCGAACTTCAAATAGTCTTTTTCTAAGGAAACAACATGGCCAGAATGACCGCCGCTGAAGCAGCCGTCCGTGTGATGGAGCTAGAAGGAATCGAGATGGCGTTCGGCGTGCCGGGCGCCGCGATCAATCCGCTGTACGCCGCGTTATCGCGCCGCGGCAGCATTTCGCACATTCTCGCACGCCACGTCGAGGGCGCGTCGCACATGGCCGAGGGTTACACCCGCGCGAAAGCGGGCAACATCGGCGTGTGTATCGGCACCTCCGGCCCGGCGGGTACGGACATGATCACCGGCTTGTATTCCGCGCAAGCCGATTCGATTCCGATTCTGTGCATTACCGGGCAAGCGCCGCGGGCGCGTTTGCATAAAGAAGATTTTCAAGCGGTGGACATCGCGTCGATCGCCAAGCCGTTGACCAAAATGTCGATCACCGTGATGGAACCGGCGCAGGTTCCGGGTGCATTTCAACAAGCGTTTCATCTGATGCGCTCCGGCCGGCCTGGTCCGGTGTTGATCGATCTGCCGTTCGACGTGCAGATGGGCGAGATCGAGTTCGACGACGAAACCTATTCGCCATTGCCGGTCTACAAACCCGCTGCGACGCGCGCGCAAATTGAAAAAGCATTGCGCATGTTGAACGCGCACGAGCGTCCTTTGATCGTCGCCGGCGGCGGGATTATCAATGCCGATGCGTCGGATTTGCTGGTGGAATTCGCCGAGATCACCGGCGTGCCGGTTATTCCGACGCTGATGGGCTGGGGCACGATTCCCGATGATCATCGCTTAATGGCCGGCATGTGCGGCCTGCAGACTTCGCATCGTTACGGCAACGCCACGATGCTGGAATCAGACTTCGTGCTCGGCATCGGCAATCGCTGGGCGAATCGTCACACCGGCTCGGTTGACGTTTACACCAAAGGCCGCAAATTCGTTCATGTCGACATCGAGCCGACGCAAATCGGCCGCGTGTTCGCGCCGGACTTCGGCATCGTCTCCGATGCGAAAGCGGCGTTGCAATTATTCGTCGACGTCGCAAAAGAATGGCAAAGCGCCGGCAAGCTCACAGATCGCAAGGCCTGGGTCGAAGCGTGTTTAAAACGTAAGCGCACGATGCTGCGCAAAACCAATTTCGATACCGTACCGATGAAGCCGCAGCGCGTCTATCAGTGCATGAGCCGCGCCTTCGATAAGGACACCTGCTACGTTAGCACCATCGGGCTATCGCAAATCGCGGCCGCCCAATTTCTGCATGTTTACAAGCCGCGCAACTGGATCAACTGCGGCCAAGCGGGCCCGCTCGGTTGGACCATCTCTGCTGCGCTGGGCGTGCGCGCGGCCGATCCTTCGCGCAAAATCGTGGCGCTGTCCGGCGACTACGATTTTCAGTTCATGATCGAAGAACTCGCCGTCGGCGCGCAATTTAAGTTACCCTACATTCATATCGTCGTAAACAATTCCTATTTAGGCTTGATCCGTCAGTCGCAACGCAATTTCAACATGGATTACTGCGTGCAATTAGGGTTCGAAAACGTCAACGCGCCGGAAATGAACGGCTACGGCGTCGATCACATCAAAGTGGTCGAGGGCTTGGGCTGCAAAGCGATCCGCGTGCATAAACAAGAAGAGCTCAACCCGGCGATTCGGCAAGCAGAGAAACTGATGGCCAAGCATCAGGTTCCGGTTGTGATTGAAGTGATTCTCGAGCGCGTGACCAATATTGCAATGGGTACGGAAATTAATAATATCGTCGAATTTGAAGATCTCGCGACGGGACTGGAAGACGCGCCGACGGCGGTGGCATTGTTGGATTAATCAAGGCTTCCCGGAACCACGGGGGAGGAGGACCGCCGCAGCTTGGCGGTGAAGTGAGAAAATGGCGAGCCGGTGATCGGCTCGCCATTTTTCTTGCCGTCATTGCGAGCGGCCGGTATCGGCCGAGCCGATACTGCTCATGTACCATGAACCGCAGCGGTTCCAAATCCAAGCCCTCCCTCACCCCGACCCTCTCCCGCGAAGCGGGAGAGGGAGTATCGTCCCCTCGCCCTTTTGGGGAGAGGGGTGGGGGTGAGGGGTCAACCGCCAGTAATACAAACGTCGGTCAAATCGGGTTCATGGAAAGAAGCTAAGCGACGAAGCAATCTCGCTTTTTGCGGCGCTTCAAAGTACGAGATTGCTTCGTCGTAAAAACACTCCTCGCAATGACAATTTGACAAGTAGCGGCGAGCGTATCGCGTTGAGAATTAACCGGCTTGTTCGCGCCGGTGCGATTTAAAAAAAGACCACATCATTTCGTTGGCGTCGGGCCCACGCGGATCGTTGTAGGGATAGCTCGCGTTACCGCCGGCCCAAGCGTGGGCGAGGCCATGTACGCTCACTGCGCGAATGTGCGGCCGCTCGGCAACGCCATGGTTGCGCACGCGGTAGCCATACTGCTTGCCGTTCGGCGCGATGCTTTCTTCGCGCTGAGTTTCATCGAAAACGGTATTCGCCGCATTCGCCATTAAGCGATTTAACGCAACAAATTGCGCGACGATTTGCTCGGCGTTGAGCGCATCGACGGTGCGATCTTGATCGCCGTGAATAACGATAACCGGCATGCCCGCGACTTTGTGACCGGAAAGGTCGAACGCCGCTTGCGCCGCGAGTGCTGGGTCGCGATCCGAGCCGTGACGCATGACGTACATTGCAACAGCGGCGGAACTGGCCGCTTGGAACATCGGCCCGGAATGCATGGCACACGCGGCGAAAAGATCGGCGTAACAACTCGCTAACACGCTCACGATCGCAGCACCGGCCGATATGCCCGCCACGTAAATACGGGTTGCGTCGACGTTATATTTTGGCGCGAGTGTGCGCACCATGCCCGCGACGATCGCCGCCTCGCCGTGACCGTCGTGGCTGGAGTGATCGAACCAATTCCAGCAGCGATACAGGTTCGCCCGGCGCTGTTGCTCGGGATACAACACCAGAAATCGTTGCTGATCGGCCAGCGCATTCATCTGCGTGCCCGCTGCAAATTCCTTCGCGTCCTGTTTGCAGCCATGCAGCATCACCAGCAACGGTAACTGTTCAGTCGCTCGATAATCAGCGGGCAAATAAAGCCAGTAGCGGCGCGCTGGCGAAACGAACGGCATAAAGGTCAATTTGCCGGCGGATTCGCGATGCTCGCCGCTCAACCAACGGCCGCGTACAGTCGGTTTTACACGACGAAACCAGGTGACGACTTTGCGCTTGGCCGATGCGACCAGCCTTGCGTACCACGCTTTTAGGATTTGCAGCATCGATGGTCGTGGATGGAATTCATGACCTCATCGTAGCATGATATTGTGCAAAGCAACATACGTTAAGCCCAGAAATATCACTAGGTAAAAATAGAAAATAACTATTACTATCGCACTAAATTTGTTGTGCCGCAGCATAATAAATAAAACTCGAATTGAGGTTCGACGTACAATCGGGCGCCGACACAAATTCATTTTCTACAAATTTGCGCATTCAAAGTCTGATGAAATCAAACGACAACACCCGCACCGGTATTGCCTCGCAGGCCAATATGAGGCTGCGAGCCGCTCAGGTTGGACTTCTAGCGTTGATGTTCTTGCTTTGGTATGGGTTAACCGAGTCGGAAATATTGCCGCCATTTTTTTTCGGCAAACCGCTTGAGGTCTTGCAACGAATATGGGATTGGTTCGCCACCGGAAAAATTTTCCCGCACCTAGGCGTGACCTTGTTGGAAACCTTGCTCGCCTTCGTGCTCGGCACGTTGCTGGGTTTGGTCGTCGGCTTGTGGCTCGCGCTGTCGCCGCTGGCGGCGCGCCTACTCGATCCTTATTTGAAAGCGTTTAACGCGATGCCGCGCATCATTCTCGCGCCGATTTTCGCGATGTGGTTCGGCCTTGGAATTTGGTCCAAAGTCCTGCTTGGCGTAACCATTGTATTTTTCGTCGTGTTCTTCGCGGTCTATCACGGCGTCAAAGATGTCAGCCAAGTCGTCCTCAACAACGCGCGCATGCTCGGTGCCAGCAAGCGCGATTTGCTCTGGCACGTTTATTTGCCGAGCGCGACGGCGTGGGTGTTTTCCAGCCTGCACACGGCGGTGGGCATGGCCTTCGTCGGCGCCGTGGTCGGTGAATATTTAGGCTCGGCGCGCGGCGTCGGTTATTTGATTTTGCAGGCGGAAGGCTCGTTCGATATCAACACCGTTTTCGCCGGCGTGTTGGTGCTGACCATCTTCGCGCTACTGTTGGATAAGCTTGTCACCATCGCCGAGAAACGGCTATTGGTTTGGCGGCCCGGCCCGGCACTGAGCGAATAGGAATCAAGCGGCGGCCAGTTGTCTGGCTCGCTCCAATAATCGTTTTGCGTTCATATACGTCGGCGGCTCGATCCATAATCCCGCCACCAGCGCCCGATCTTTTCCCTTTGCCCGCGCTCGCTCAAACGCCAGCACCGTCTCACGCGCGTGCGCCAATTCCTGTTCGCTGGGCGTGAACACCTCATGGATCACGGCAACGTGATTGGGTAACACCACGCTCTTGCTGCGATAGCCGAGCTTTCGCGAGCGGCGCGCTTCACGCTCGCAGGCTTGGGCGTCGGCGAACGTGAAGGGCGCGTCGATCGGTTCGATGCCGAGCGCACGGCATTCCAGCAGAAAACGTCCGCGTGCGTAGGCGAGCTCTTCCGCGTCCACGCTGCGTTCCGCCATTAAGTCCGCGGCTAAATCTTCCGTGCCGAGTAGCGCGCTTTTCACTCGCGCGCTTGCTTGCCCAATTTCTTTCAAATTCATCACGCCCGTTGCGGTTTCGGCATTAGGGACGATTTCAATCGCGCCGAGCAGCAAGCGATGCTCTGCCTCCAGGCGATCAAGTTCCTGCGCCAGCGCCGCAACTTGCGCGCCGCTCGCGCACTTGGGCAGAAACACCACTTGCGGTTGCGCCGTCATCACTGCAGCAAGGTCCTCGCGTCCAATACTGTCCAGCGTATTAATACGCACGGCGGCAACGATGCCGTGGCGCTTCGCCTCGGCGAATAGCTTCGCGGAGCACTGCCGCGCCACCAGTCGCAATTGCACAGGCGTGCCGTCCTCCAAGTCTTGAATCAGCATGTCGGGCCGCGCCTGCAATCCTTGAGCCTGGATTTGCGCATCGGCACCGGCAACGAACAAGGCCGAACGTCGTAATTCGGGAGAACGCATTGAATTCATCAATCAGAAATATCGAGAAGTAACGTCGACAAGGCGCCACGCAGCTTGATTTATTTCCATGGCAATGGCCCGAGATACATTATCCATACGCCTCTCCAGCCATCTACCTAATCAATGTAACGCGTGCACATGAGAGAACCGAAGGAATCGCGACGCCGCATGCCGCTGCAAAAAACTTACTTCGGTTTCCAAGAATTATGAAATTGAACAATGTACCAACGGTCACCGCGCTTATGCATGACCGAGGTATTTCGCGAGGGACCATTAGTCGTCATCTTGCCCTCGAGCGTTCGCTCCGATTGCCAGGTCGCCGTGACCAAAACTACTTCGTCCGTAAGCAACGTCGCCGTCGTGCCAAACACATTTGCCTTGACCTCACCGCGCGATCGCGACAGCGCTTTCACGAAATACTCACGGACTTCTTCCGGGGCGGTGAGAAGATCAGGCGAAATCGTGCCATAGAAAATCACATCGGGTGAAAACACGGTAACCAGTTGATCGTGATTATCGGTCGTAAAATATTCGAAGAATTTTTCGAATGCCGCTAACGCGTCTTCTTTTGGCCCCGCGTGAACTGCACTTGAACACATCAAGACAAACAAAAACACGACTAGTCGATTTACCATCGCTACCTCCTGAATGAAACTAGGTTATCAGATGCGATGTCGTTATAGGCAAATTTCGAACGTAAACTGATGTTCAAAATTGGGAAGCTAGGATCGGATCGTGCGAAATGCGTGGGTATACTTGCCTTGCAAGGGTGGTTGCGACCCTTGGCCGTCCTTCGCCAATCAACGTCCGCACTCACAGATCGCGTTGCATTGCCGACGCAGTCCAGCACATTGATCTCGCGGTACCACTATTGCCCTCGTCTTGGCCAACTCAAAGTTAAAAAACATCGCGCGATCGCGGCGATTTGCTTTCTGGTTATCTGTCGGTGAATCCACGCTCGCGACTCACTTCGAATCCGTACGTCCACAAGCGTGAGCTAAAAATCCCGATTGCCGCTCCTGCATTGGAAAAACAACTCATGCCAAGTTAGGCGTTTTATTCGCGGAGGGACGCTTTCGGAAGAATCAAACGCCGTTCAACAATCCCCATGCGAAGAAGATTCCCGAAAATGCTATTTTGCGCTGGCAAAACTACCACATAGTCGCCAGTTTCCTTCACGACGCGCGCGGATTCCCGAACGCCCCAGCTCGCGTTCATCCATTCCACAACGGGTAAGCCTGCTTGCTTGACGCGGGCCTGGAGATTGCCATCCAGATTTTCATCGATGACCAGTTGTACCATACGAGGGATAGCACGGGCTGCCGCAACTTTGAGCGCCGCTGCATCATTGTCTGTCCAACTATTGGGAGATCCGCTAAATGGTTTCACATCCGCCACGTCGTAAAAATAGCGCCTGTCCTGACGGCGCGTGCCGGCGCGGTTCCAAACGGTCAGGTCGAATTGCAGCAATGCAACGCGGCCGTTAGATGTGAGCGTTGCAGCAGGCGCCATGACAAGATGTGCCGTGTCTTCGTCAGTTGCGACTTGCAACCGGTCACCATAGGCGGTCGTACTCGCCATCCCTTGCAACGCATCGCGGACCAAGTCATCAAACTTGATCGCAAGGGTCTTCTGATCGACGCCAGTTTGTTCCAGTGCGCTTTCTGATTCGCGGCGGGCCGCCCCGATCATGAATTGTCCGTTGGTCATGCCTGCAAATCCAGGTGGATAGCGAAAATAGACATGACTATTGTCGATGGGGTGGTCGCCGCCAGCCTCTGTACTATTTGAACGGGTGAATTGCTCGGGTGATGCAGCGACTTTGATAGGTTCGGGCAATTTTGGCGGCGGCATGTAGCCCGCGCAGCCAGCCAGTAGAAGTGCCGCGGTGATAAATGATGTGATCGTGTGTAATGTTGCTCGATTCATTTGGGCGTGCCTTCGTTTAATTTGGGCTCGTCCTAAAACACCGATAAGGACGGTAACGATTGTTATTGATCGATCATTCTTTACATTACATTGGAGCGCACTGTTGGGCAGCTATGCAGGTCATTTTCGCTACTTGGCGTCTAAAGATTGGCCGATCCCAAGCTAGCACCTCCTTACGCCCACGACCCACTGCACGTCGACCATGCCTCACGACAAGCCACTTTGTCTGTGCTTGCATCAAGTGCCGAAGCAATTTTTCTACCTTTCCGCGTTGGATGGTCAGGTGAACCAATAACTGGACGAACTAGCAGCGCCACAGCAAAAATAGTATGTTCGTTCGCCCGGATTGTCAATTTCCTTGCGGCCAGATTTTCGAGTCGCTACTATTTGTGACTCTTGGCGCGGCACGAAGGAAAAGCGCCTTGTATTCGCCGAATGCGCTCGTTCGAATCTGCGCGTCATGACCAATAAATGTCGGCAATAACCCCCCAATTGTTCGCTTTTCAATCTAGCCGCGAACTCACACTTGTGGCCATCTGTTGAAAAACTCGAAAATTAGCGATTGTAAAATTTCGTAAACATTCGCGTGAATCTAAAAAATGTCGTCACATACCTTGTCTCGATTGAATGGGAATTCATGGTACACATTTCATGCGTTTTGGGTACCCGCCCACATCAAACCAAGTTCATTGCCTCTAAAAGGTCAAATTCCATTTCCCCTCGGAGAAATTGGAGTTTTTCAACGGAATCGGCCGTCCCTCACCGCAACAACATTTAATTAGTCTACGAAAATTCAAGATAACCGGAAAATACGTTCGAAGGTGGCTGGCTGTTAGCGATCAGCGCGGCATACGCCTTTGCTCTCACGTTCCTTCTGACTCATCTCCGTGGCGCCTGCTTTAAGCGATCCATCTTCGAAATATTCTTCCGTCAACTCAAGTTTGCCGGATGGGTCGTAGCATTTCATCATGCGGATTTCGTCTTTGACGTAGCGCTGCTCGACCGCGAGTTTGCCGCTCGCGAAATATAGTTTTTGTTCGCCATCAAAGCGGCCTTCGCGATAACTACGCTCCTCCTGCAAAACGCCATCCTTGGAGAAGCGCATCACGCGTCCGTCTTCAAGCAGATTGTCCCAAGAGCCTCTCTGGTATTGGCTCTCCACGAAGGTGCCTGCGGTTTTTAGTTTGCCGTTATCCCAAAATTCCTGTACCTCCAATGGCTTGCCGCTTTGCGCTTTCTTGACGCTGCGTTTGAGTTTTCCATTCATATAAAACTGGTTTTCGCTTTGTTGGCGCTCTTGGTCGTAAACGGTTTCGCGCAGCATCGTTCCTTCTTCGGAGAATTCACGGAATGGGCCCTGCAAACGATTTTTCTTGGTGCTGAAGGTGCGGAATACTTTGCCGCTTTTATGCAACGACTCAACGTCGTAAGTATCGTCGTCGCCCGGCTGCGGGTAGGTGCGCGTCATCGCGCGGCCTTCGCGGTCGACGGTTTCAACTTTCGTTAACTTGCCGTTTTGCCAGTAGCCGATATTGCGAATCTTGCTGCCGTCGCTGTTATGCAACTGGACTCGCGACACTTTGCCATCGAATCCACACGGCGCAATATCTTCCGGCGCCATAGCGCGGTCAGCACATTGCAAGGATTTGATTTTGCCATCTTCAAGCAGCTCAATGCGGCCGCGCCCTTCGCGGTCTCCACTGATTTCGAACGCCGCTTTTAACTTGCCGCTTGGATAAAGCTCGCGCACCGCACCTTGCGATTTACCTTCTTTAAATTCCATTTGGCACAGCAATTTATTGTCTTTCGAAAAAACTTGCGCGGCGCCTTCCGCGAGATCGTTTTTAAACGTTGCGACAATACGCCGGTCATTGTTATCGAAATAAAAGCCTGGGCCATCACGTTTGCCGTTTTTCCAATTGATCTCGGACACGACGCGTTTTTCGTCGCGATGCACGCAACGTTCCAAGCCGGATTTTCCTTCGCCATCGTTGGCCGTTTTCCCGTCGATGGAACAATCGCCACTGCGCGGTGAAACCTTCGCGCCGGTTTTGGCGTAGAAGTTGCAATCGTCTGCGAAAGCGGCAAACGACAGCAACATCCATGAACAAGTTAGTGCGACGAAATGACGCATGCAAAATTTTCCCGCAAGCAATACCGATCACTATTCTCGCATGTCATTGCGCGGAATGAAATGACGAAGCAATCTCGCGCGCAGCGCGCTTCGGCGTCTTCAAATCGAGATCGCCACGTCGCCCTTCAGGGTCCTTTCCATGGACCCGATTTGACTGGTACTTGTTTTAAGAAGGCTTGCCCCTCACCCCCACCCCTCTCCCCAAAGGGGCGAGGGGAC
>JANOGO010000028.1:0-1840 GCA_031406045.1 Pseudomonadota bacterium | reverse complement strand
GCGAGCAAATCCTTGACGGATCGAATCGGCGAATTTGACGACACGACTAACAAGGCCGGGGCGCGTCCCACGATGATGATCGGCACGAAATCGTTGAGCGAATCGAAGCCTGGATTTTTGACGATATGCGGATTGACCGCGATCATGTGGCCGGTGATGTAGAGAATCGTGTAGCCATCCGGCGCAGCTTTGGCGACCGAGGCCGCCGCGATATTGCCGCCGGCGCCGGGGCGATTTTCGATCACGACTTGCTGGCCCATTCGTGTCGACAGAATTTGTCCTACCTGGCGCGCATTGACGTCGGCGCTTGATCCCGCGGGAAACGGCACGATCAAGTGGATCGGTTTCGACGGATAATTTTCCGCCATGACGAAAGTGGATAGCGCCATGAAAACTGCGATCCACACAATCGACTGAATGTTTCGAATCACGCGATTGATCGTCGACCATTGATTTGCGTTACGCATCATTTTTCTAAGCTTCTTTCGGTTCGCTGACATTGGTCGGAATAATTTTTTCCGGCATCCAAACGCGCGTGCTGCGATCGGCTCTGAAAAAACAAGTGCCGAGTTTCGCCAGCGCCTTGTGATCAATCTCAAATCCTAATCCTGCGCGCTGCGGCATGTTGAACCAACCTTTATCGTGATGCCACGGTTCCGCCAACACAGCATCGCGCGCTTCAACAGTCCAGCCCGGCGGCGACAGCGGATACTCGTATGGATGATGTTGCGCAAAACCCGACGCGGCCATGATGTGCGCGTTGACGATAAAGCCGATGCCGGTGCTCCAACTGTGCGGCGTGAATGTGAGGCCATGTTTTTTGCAAAGCGCGACCAGTTGCATCATCGGTTGCACACCGCCGACCCACATCGCATCGGGCTGAAAAATGTTGTAGCAGCGTTTCTCGATCATGTGTTTCAGTTCCGGATAGCCGGACGTGTGCAACTCGCCACCGGAAATCGGCACGCGCGAATAGGCGGTCAGCGCGGCCATGTCGTCGAACCATTCCATGTAAAGTGGCTCTTCGACCCACGCGAGCCCGGCTTCAGCCGCAGCATCAGCGAAACGCTTAGCGCGCGCTAAATCCCACAGCGGAGCATCGGCGAATTGCGTCAAGCGAAACGCTTGATTGCAATCGACAGCGATGTTCATGCGGCCTTGCATCGCGCGCGCGATGTCTTGAATCTGCGCGATGTCGATGGCTTCGTCCCAATCGTGCACACGAATTTTCAGCGTATCAAAACCTTCGGCGAGGCGCGCTTCTGCTTCGTCACGACGATCCGGCAAAGATTTGAGTTCGCCCGACGAGGCATAAAGGCGCAAACGATCGTCGCCGCCACCAAGTAACTTATATAGCGGCAATCCCGCCAATTTTGCCTTGATGTCCCAAAACGCCGGCTCGATCCAACCGTTGCGAATACCGCTCACCGCCATGATTTTGATGCGCTCGTGAACCCAATCAATATCGGTCGGATCGCGCCCCAAAAATAAATCCGCTAAACCATCGCCGATACCGGCGCGCTCGCGGCCCGCACCGGGAAACGCGCTCCAGCCTTCAATGCCATCGGCAGTGATCAAACGAATCAAATAGAAACCGAATTTAGTGCGCTTGAAACCCGGCATCCACGATGGCGAAAACGGCGCTGGAAGCGGCGGCACGACGAAATATAGTTCGATCTTTTCCAGGATCGGCACGGGTCTTTCCTCGATATTTTTCTCTGCACAAGACTGTATCGATGGGCTTGTTGGTAGTCAAATAACAATGTCGGTAACGAGTTCGCGAGACTCACTCGTGTAGTTCTTCGTTCTATTTGATTGTCATTCCCGCGTAGGCGGGAAT
>JANOGO010000007.1:0-19781 GCA_031406045.1 Pseudomonadota bacterium | reverse complement strand
CTTCTTCGCCTTACGTCAATCCCATTTCATCTTTGAATGTTATCGCGGCGGCATCAAACAACCGGACTTTGTGAGCTACGTCGCCTACCTGTTTTTTTTCCCATCCCTAGTCGCCGGGCCGCTGGAACGTTTCCCAAAATTTATCGCTCAAGTCACGCAAGCCCGGCTGGGCTGGGATCATTTCGGCGTTGCCGCCGAGCGTCTGATTAGTGGTGCGTTAAAAAAATTCGTCATTGCCGATGGCTTAATCGCTGCCGCGCTGCCACCCGCTAGCTTAACGCAAAGCGGTTTCGCCGACGTCACGTGGGCGACGTTAGTGTTCGCTTGCACCGCCAAATTTCTTTACGTGTACTTCGACTTCGCCGGTTACACCGACATGGCGCGTGGAACCGCGCGCTTGTTCGGTATCGAGCTGATGCCCAATTTTAATTTCCCGTTGCTGCGTTCGAATCTCGCGGAGTTTTGGCGCAGTTGGCACATCAGCTTGTCGAGTTTTTTACGCGACTATTTATACTTTCCATTGGTCGTTAAGTATCGGAATACCGTCGTTCCCTTACTCGCGACGATGATCGCAAGCGCCGCGTGGCATGGCATTAATCCGAGCTGGCTATTGTGGGGTGTCCATCATGGCGTTGGGTTGGTTTTTTTGGCACGATTTCAACGCAGCGCCGGTAAGTTTCCTTGGCTGATGCAACTTCGAACAACGCTGATTTGGCGGATATTGGCGACAGCCGCAACTTGGTATTTCGTTATTTTGGGTTTTGCGTTTACCTGGCACGTGGATAGCGTCAGCTTGAGCCTAAAAACCTATCTTAAGTTCTTAACATTCGGTCTATTCGGATGAAAATTTCGATCACCTGGAAAAACCCTTGGTTGCGCGCAGTCCTGTTGGGCTTAGCGTTGGCCTTGGTATTGATATTTGCCGGCGACCACTTTAAGTTTGTTTATCAAGCGTATTAGCGTCGTGGCACTAGAACCCAACGGCAGCACCGTCTCGACGAGGATCCGAAGCGGCGACATAGCCGCCCTGAACTTGTTCGATTAGGTTCGCACCACCAAACATTAAGTAGCTTCCAAATGGCGTACTCGCCGGCATAAATCGCTCCGTCGCGACGATTGTGTGCCCACGCTGCGCAAGGTCCGCACCGATCTTCTCGGCGAGCGCAGGCTCCAATAGGATGGCGTTCTCTTCCACCGCGAGCCGCCAGCGTGGCGCGTCCAAAATCGCCTGGGCCGATTGCTTAGCGTCGATCGCGCGTGAAACAAACTGAACATGCGCCTGCGGTTGCACGCTCCAACCCATTAAACCGAAACTCATCATTAAGCCGTCTTCACGCGTCATCATCGCGGGGCTATTGGTGTGAAACGGCCGCTTGTTCGGTGCATACGCATTGACGTGGCGCGGGTCGGAACTAAACGAGCTCGCTCGATTTTGCAGCGCGATTCCGGTTCCGGGGACCACCAAACCAGAGCCAAATCCGTGGCCGCTAGACTGAATATAAGACACGACCATGCCATCGCGATCCGCCGCGGTAAGATAGGTCGTGCCGCCACTGCGATTCGGTACGGCATCCGGAAATCGCGCTTCGGTCGGAGAAATTGTTTTCGCGAGGTGGGCCAAGCGCGATTCCGACATCAACTCATCGACGCTGATCGTCATCGCATTGGGATCGGCAACATGTGCGTAGGTATCGGTAAAGGCCAAGCGCATCGCCTCGATTTGTAAATGGACGGCATCGGCCGAATCCGGCTGGAATTGCGACATGTCAAATTTTTCAAGCAGTCCCATCGCGATCAACGCCGCGATACCCTGACTGTTCGGCGGCATTTCGTAAATCGTTGCGCCGCGATAGTTCATGCACAACGGCGTGACCCACTGCGCCTGGTGCGATTCAAGATCGCCTCGCGCAAGGTGCCCGCCGGTAGCTTGGGCATATACCGAAATTCGTTCCGCAAGTTCGCCATGATAAAACGCATGGCCTTTGGTAGCTGCAATTTTTCGCAAGCTTTCCGCTAACAACGGCAACGTCGCGCACGTCCCCGGCGCCGGGCTTGTGCCATCGCGATAAAAGCAATTCATCACGTCGGGAAATTTGAGGTACTGCGCTTTGAGCCCGCGCCAAACGCGCGCGACTACCGGCGTGACCAGAAAACCTTCCTCTGCATAGCGAATGGCCGGTTCGAACAAATCAGCGAATGGCAATTTACCGAAGCGTTCCGACAACCTCACCCAGCCCGACACCGCGCCCGGCACGGTCACGCTCGGCCAGCCGAAGTCGGAAATTTTTCCGCCGTTGTAATTGGGCACAGCGGTCGCGGGCGTATGTCCGCTCGCGTTCAAGCCGACGGCTTCGCCGTGCTGCGCCACCAGCGCGAACGCATCCGCGCCCAGCCCCGAACTCACCGGCTCAACAACCATCAGCGTTGCAGCAGCGGCGATCGCCGCATCGGCCGCGCCGCCTCCTTTCGCCAACATCATCAGCCCGGCCTGCGCGGCGAGCGGTTGGGACGCCGCCACGACGTTGGCTGCCATCACCGGCGACCGGCGCGATGGATACGAGCTATCCCATGCGTATGATTGCATCATTTTGGTTAAACTAAATATCTCCCGAACAACGATCGAGCCAGAACGCCCATCCCGATTGGCTTACAGCAATGTATGGCCTGGGAAGCAGTATTCATGCGGCTCTCAGGCCAACTGTTTTTTCAGTCCAACGTTACCGAAACTGGTTTTCCATCCAGGCTAAATACTCATGTGCCGCGTCGGCGCCTTCGGTTGGCGCCCATTCGAAGCGTTCGTCCTCGGCGAGCGGAACATAAGGCCCAGCTTTCGCTTCGAAAAAAACCGAGCTTTTTTCTAACGCGACTAAGCTGTGAATCGCGCCGGGCGAAATATCCACGCCAAACGTTTCACCATTTGGCTCAATCACAAACTTGTTTGTTATCTTGCCGTCATCGGAAAAAATTAGTACGCCTACTTTGCCGCGCAGCATAACAATGCTCTCGCCTTTGGCTTGCGCGCGATGACAATGGGGCGGGATGTAGGTGCCGGGCTCCAACGCGTTGAGTAAGCGATGGCATATCGCATCGTCGCGTTGGTGAAAATTGAAATTCTTACGTTGGCGCTGTGACGCTTGCGCCGCTTGGCTGACCTCATCCACTAGTTGTTTAGAAATAATTTCTATGTCGGGCATTAATAGCGAAGCTGTACGTTGTCAGCACTGAGCCATTGAGTCAGCGACGCAAGCAAGGCCTCGCTGATTTTCGCCGAACCGATTTCCATTTCGCATAACGCGTCTTGGTTGCGATAGGCGATGCGCACTGCGCAGCCGCCCGGCATATGCGGTTTCATCATTTGCGCAAGGCGCGCGGCATCGGCTTGGCCATTAAACGATAGGCGCAACTCACGAGCATATTCATCGCGCGCTTTGGTCAGATCGAATAGCTGCTCGGCCGTGATGCGCATGCCGCCGGAAAACTGATCTTCCGCGACGCGCCCGTGAACGAACAGCAACTGATCTTCTTTGACGAGATGGCGATGGCTCTCCCAGATCTCATTGAAAACTACCACTTCAATTTTCGCGGAACCGTCATCCAATGTGATGATCGACATACGCCCGCGCCGCGTTTGTTGAATGCGAATACCGTAAACGATGCCGGCAAGTAACACCGGCTCCTGCTGCGGTTTCGTTTCGGCTAACGAGCGCCGCACCAAGCTCGCAAGTTCGGTGCGATATTGATCGAATGGATGGCCGCTTAAGTAAAAACCGATCGCCGCTTTTTCGTGCTGCAATATTTCGCCATCGCTCCATTGCGGCACGTTGGCGTATTGCAAGGCTTGCAGCGCCGTGCTGCCGTTGTCTTCGCCGAACAAGCTGGTTTGCATTTCGTTGCGGCTCAGTTGTTGCGCATTTTCCAGCGCCATGCCGAGTGTCGCAAACAACTGCGCACGATTTTGATTCAAGCTATCAAACGCCCCGCCGCGAATCAGCGATTCCATCGCACGGCGATTGACGACGCGCTTATCGACGCGATTACAAAAATCGAATAGATCGCGATAGACACCGCCACTCTGGCGTTGCTTGACGATTTCCAAAATCGCCGACTCGCCGGTGCCTTTGATCGCGCCCAAGCCATAGCGAATGGATTTTTCGCCGGTCGGCACGAAGCGATAACTGCCGAGATTAATGTCGGGCGGCAACATTTCCAACTTGTTCGCGACGGCATCTTCAAACAAGGATTGCACCTTGTCTGTATCGTCCATCGCCGCGCTTAAGTTCGCCGCCATGAATGCCGCCGGGTAGTGAGCCTTGAGATAAGCGGTCTGATAGGCGAGCAGTGCATAGGCCGCTGCGTGGGATTTATTAAAACCGTAGCCTGCGAACTTTTCCATTAAATCGAAAACTTCGTCCGCCTTGAATTCGCTCAAGCCATTTTTCTTGGCGCCGTCGCGGAAAATGGTGCGATGCTGCGCCATCTCTTCCGCTTTTTTCTTGCCCATCGCGCGGCGCAACAAGTCAGCGCCGCCAAGCGAATAGCCGCCGATAATCTGCGCCATCTGCATCACTTGCTCTTGATACACCATGATGCCGTAAGTCTCGGCGAGGATGCCTTCAACGCGCGGATCGGGATATTCGATGCGCTGCCGGCCGTGCTTGCGCTCGCAAAAATCAGGAATCAGATCCATCGGGCCGGGCCGGTACAACGCCACCAGCGCGATGATATCTTCAAAGCAATCGGGCTTGGCCTTCAGCAACATGTCGCGCATGCCGCGGCCTTCCAACTGGAATACCGCCGAGGTATTGGCCGATTTCAGAATGTCGTAGCTCGGTTTGTCGTCGAGCGGAATGCGATTTAGGTCGAAATCTTTTTCGAATGCGGGACTTCCGTCCTTGCCATGTAAATATTTCACCGCGCGATCGAGAATCGTCAACGTTGTGAGGCCGAGGAAATCGAACTTAACCAACCCGATCGCTTCGACATCATCTTTATCGAATTGGCTGATGACCGCTTCGCCGCCTTCACTGGAATAAAGCGGGCAAAAATCCGTCAACTTGCCCGGCGCGATCAGCACGCCGCCGGCATGCATGCCGACATTGCGGGTGAGGCCTTCGACGCGCTCCGCCAATTCCAACAATTCGGCAACCTCTTCTTCTTTTTTCTCGCGCTCGGCTAACAGCGGCTCCATCTCACGCGCCATTTTCAGCGTGATTAATTTTCCCGGCTGAAATGGAATAAGCTTGGCGATACCGTCGCAAAAGTTATAACCCAGATCGAGCACGCGGCCGACATCGCGCACCGCAGCTTTCGCCGCCATTGTGCCGAAAGTTGCAATTTGCGACACGCTATCTTCGCCATATTTTCGCCGTACATAATCGATCACGCGATCACGTCCGTCCTGACAAAAATCGATATCGAAGTCGGGCATCGATACGCGTTCGGGATTCAAAAATCGCTCGAACAGCAAGCCGTAACGCAGCGGATCCAAATCGGTGATGCCCAAACAATAGGCCACCAGCGACCCTGCCCCGGAACCTCGACCGGGGCCAACCGGCACGCCGTTATTCTTCGCCCAATTAATAAAATCTGCGACAATCAAAAAGTATCCGGCGAAACCCATTTGAATAATCGTATTGAGCTCAAACTCAAGCCTAGCGCGGTATTCAGCCATACGGCCGGCGCGCTCGTCGTCAATCGGGAAAAGCTGCTGCATGCGCGCGGCAAGGCGCGAGAGACTTTCTTGCTTGAGGTATTCGTTGAGTCCGAGTCCATCGGGTGTCGGATAATCCGGCAGCCGGTTTATTCCGAGTTCCAGTTCGGCGTTGCAGCGTTTTGCGATCTCGATCGAATTGGCCAGCGCTGCCGGCAAATCGGCGAACAATTCGGCCATCTGCGCCTGGCTCTTGAAATACTGTTCATTGGTGAACTCGCGCTTACGCCGCGGATCGCCCAGCGTGTAACCTTCCGATACGCACACCCGCGCCTCGTGGGCACGAAAACTATCGTGATCGATAAATTGAACCGGATGGGTCGCGGCCACGGGCGCGTCACCGCTCGATGCCAGCATCAGCGCTTTGCGAATGTAGCGTTCTTCGTGCGGCTGCCCGGTGCGCTGCAGCTCGACATAAAAAGAGTTCGGAAACAGTTGTTGCCAGCGCTGCAAACACTGCTCGGCAACGCGCAAATTATCTTGCGCCAAGGCTCGGCCGATATCTCCGTGAGCCGCACCGGATAAGGCGATCAGGCCACCGCCACAGCCTTCAAACCAAGTCTGTTGCAATTCGGCGCGGCCGCGATATTGATTGGTCCGAAACGCGCGCGACAACAATTCGCATAACGAACGATACCCCTTCGAATTCGCACACAACAATAACAGCCGATTCGGTTGATCGCGATTTTCATTATTGGTAATCCAAACATCGCAACCCAGAATCGGTTTGATGCCCAGGCCACGCGCGGCACGGTAAAATTTGATCGCGCCGAATAAATTGCTCAAGTCGGTCAAAGCCAATGCCGGCATGCCGTCGGCTTTTGCGCGCGACAACACCTCGTCCAATCGCACCGTTCCATCGACGACGGAATACTCGCTGTGCAGACGTAAATGGATAAAATTAGGCGCGGGCATGGGCTAGGTTACGAGGGAAATCTTCAAGTGGATTCTAACATTGCCGCCCTCGCCACACTTGCCAAAACCTATCGAGATACTATATTTTCAACAATCACAATAACTTATGTCGCAACGAGTCCCCACCATGCCGCTCTTTCGCCTCGCTTTTATCGCCATGCTCTGCTTGTGGCATTCGGCCCACGGGTTTGAAATCGATCAATTCAAGAGCGGCATGTCGCGCGCACAAATCAGAGAGCAATTGACCGATTGGAATTTCGATTCGGTCGAAGATGCCGGCGCGGACGTAACGCTGGCGTTTGACGGCGTCAAAAAAGAAACCAATCGCCTGTTCAAGTTTTATTTTTGCAACGATAAATTGGTCACATTCGAACAATCGCTGAAAGGCTCGATTAAAAATTTCATCGTCGTGACGCAAAACTATGTGCGCCAGTATGGCCAGCCGATCAAAGTCGAAGCGGGCACGAATGTGTTGAGCAACGGCGAAAAAAGTTCGATGGCAATCTACTGGCGCTTTCGCAATGAATACGTCGGGCTGCGCTACGTAAACTTACCCAACGGCGAAGATCTCTCCGTGTCGTACGAAGTCAACAATAACTGCTTTCAAGCGCCGCGCAATTAAATTTAGGCGATGCCTGGAGAAGCGCTCCTGTATTGGCTCTTCAGGCATGTCGCCATTCAACCCGAAAAGTACGGATACCGCGTTAACCCTAACGTAAAACCTAGCTGCGTAACCGATAGGTGACAGGTTCCACCGATCGGTAACGTCAGTTTGTCGCGAATGTGACCGAACGGCAAACCCGTCAAAATCGGCACATCCATTCGTTCTCGGAAATGCGCCACGACGCTTTGTAAGTTGTAGCCGTTGCTTACAATCGGCGATTCGGTTTGAAAATCGCCTAGTAAAATCGCCTGCTGCTTCTGCAAAATTCCTGCGTGAACCAATTGATAAAGCATGCGCTCGACGCGATACGGCGCTTCGTTTATATCTTCGAGAAACAAAATTCCATTGGAAATATCCGGCAAGTAGCGCGTCCCTACCAGCGCGGCGACCAACGAAAGATTGCCGCCCCACAACGTGCCGGTTGCTTCGAATGAATAGGGGTTGACCGAAGCAACGGCAATCTCGGTTTGTGATGAGCCCAAGATCTTAAAAAAATGATCTAGCATGAACTCGCTCGGCGTCGTAGCGCCGAAATCGCCGAGCGCGTGTGGGCCGGCGAATGTGATGCAGGATTTCTCCGCGAGTAATGCGAGCGACAGTGCGGTGATATCGCTGTGTCCGACTAATATTTTCTGTGACTTCGCCAACAGGTCATAATCGATCCGATCAAGCAAACGGCTCAGGCCGTAGCCGCCGCGCGCGGCCAACACCAGATCCACGTCGTTGCGCGCGAATGCTTCGTGCAGAGCGGCAAGGCGCAATTCATCGCTACCGGCAAATCGTTGAGAAACCGCGCGCACCGCATCGGGAACAATGATGTTGATATTGCGTGCAGCAAAAAAATTCTTTAATCGATCAAAACTGCCGTCGTCCATTGCAACGCCGGATGGCGCAACAACACAAATCGTCGACATTTTAGACATCTAAAAAACCTGCAGCGCGCTACGCGCAACATCAGCGCCCCACTCCGGCACGAAATGACCGGCATTGGAAACTTGCATCGGCTCCGGACAATTGCGAATATTCCAGGCAAGTTCGCGCATGACGGCCGGACCCAAAACCGGATCGGTCATACCGACCGCCATCAATGTTTTTCCCTGCCATGAATCGCGCCACCAATCGCGCGCTTGCCGCGACAGCGAAGCGCCTTGCGCATCGGGATGATCGGGCACGATTTGTGGAAATCGCCGCACGCCGGCTTTGTAGCGCACGTCGGGAAACGGCGCATCATACGCTGCGATTTCTCCAGTGGAAAGCTGCGGGCAAGTGCGCGACATTAGTTTGCCGACGGCCATATCGGGATTTTTAGCAACCCACGCGCGCCAATCCAAAAAGCCTGGCGATAACGGACGAGCGCCCGTGCCCAAGGTGGTATTCATGGCCAGCAAACCGATAAAACGTTCGGACATTGCTAGGGGCAAGGTCAAGCCAAGCAGCCCGCCCCAATCCTGGCAAACCAAAATGATATTGTGCAGATCAAGGCGCTCGATCAACTCAATCAACATTTGCCGGTGAAAATCGAAGGTGTAAATATCATCGTCGATCGGTTTATCGGACTTACCGAACCCAATAAAATCCGGCGCGACTACGCGATGCCCGTTTGCCGTGAATATCGGCAGCATTTTTCGATAAAGATAACTCCAGGTTGGCTCCCCATGCAAACACAAAAAAGTCTTCGCAGAATCGCGCGATCCCTCATCGAGGAAATGAATTCTGATGCCGGAATAACTTGGCAGATCGTCGACGTAGTTCGGCGTAAACCGATAGCCGGGCAAGTTCTCGAAGCGCACTTCCGGCGTGCGTAATATTTCAGCGCTAGTCATCTGCCAAAATCGTCCGTGCGTTTTTGCGCCGCGTCGCGAAAAATTCTTTCAACTGCTGTGAACAGGCATCATTCAAAATTCCGCTCGTCACCTCAGCGTGATGATTCAAACGCTGCTCCGCAAACAAATTGATGACACTTCCGCACGCGCCCGTTTTCGGATCGGCCGCACCGAAAATCACCCGGGCAATACGCGCGTGCATGATGGCGCCGACGCACATTGCACAGGGCTCCAGCGTCACGTAAAGCGCGCAACCGACTAATCGATAGTTGCCGATGCGCTGCGCGGCGTCGCGCAACGCGGCGACTTCGGCATGGGCAGTGGGATCGTTTCGCGAGATCATCCCGTTGTGACCGCGACCGATGATCACGCCGTCGTGCACGACAATCGCGCCCACCGGTACTTCGCCAATCGCCGCCGCTTGATTGGCCAGATCCAACGCGATTGTCATGAACTGCACATCACGATCGGATTGAGTGGAATAATTTTGTTGCGCCATCTAATCGTCGAGCGACACGCGCTGCATCCAAGCAGCTACCGCACGCTGTTCGTCGTTACCCTCGGCAAATGCGTTGGCGACATTGCGCCGATCCGCCATTGGCCGGTTTTGGCTTAGTTTGAATTTACCTTCCAAGCGCTCGACCGAAAATTCGAATGCGACAATCGCACTCATGCGACCTTGCAAATAGCCTGGACGCAACTCATCGAATTGCGGTTTGTACGCCGGCTCCAGCGCATCGATCAAACGCGTTTGCGCCGCATGCTTTTGCGGGATCTCGTGCGCGAGTTTGATTTTTCCATAAGCATGCACCGTAACGTAGTTCCACGTCGGAACGTTCTCTTTATTCTGATACAGCGACGGCGAGACGTAAGCGTGAGGCCCGCTGAATACGATTAATGCGCGCGGATCGTGCTCGAGAAATTGCCAGTGAGGGTTAGCGCGCGCCATATGCCCTTCAATAAGCAAATGATCCTCATTGTCGCGAACCACAAAGGGCAGGTGCGTAACAAACGGCTCACCATTGGTCTGCGTGCTAATCAGAAGCGCGAAACTATGGGTTCGCATGACCTCCAACAATAACGCACGGTCGCTTTGCAAAAATGATTCCGGGGTATACATGTGCTTATCATATCAATACTCGGTTCCCTTGTTGTGTCGAGTACGTCGCAACGCGCTGCAATCTTTTTTTTGCCACAATTCATCAGCACCCTGCCTTCGGCCACTCGCGGCACCGCCTTTTTCCTTGGCTGAAATGAAATTGTTGGCGCTGGGCCGGCAGTTCATAAATACTGGCCGCACGAGAAGGAAGCAGCGCAAGAAAATATCGTCGCCGCTTCGAGCAAATAAGCTTGGACTCGCTAGGAACACTTAAGCAGGCAAGTTAACCGAAACTGCTTAGCGCATTTAGGCGTTGGCAGAATGCAGGTTGGAAAACGCAAACGCTTAGTATGCGTTAAATGCACCATGCCAGGAACCGCACGCTACTTGCCTCGTGGCAAGGCATGCCCTGCGAGGCAATATCCATGCGGTCGCTGGCGTGATCACAAATTGGCCAACGATCAGCGAGGTGAAAAACTACGCCGTCGTAAACGATCAACGCTCAAGAATGTTCTTGCCCGAGGTGTCAACATAAAACCAATACCGGAACCCGCAGAAAATAAGTGATCTTGGCGACAGCGATGAATTCGCCGAACTTTATGGAAGTCGACTCCGCAAGGTAGCCGCAAAAACTTGAAATACATCCGCAATTCGTTTCACCGCTTCCGGTGAAGGAACTGGAATCTTGAGATTTTGTTTTCCGGTTTTTAAATCTTGCTCAATCCACGGATGCCCAGGCGCATCGGGATCATTGCCCGCGACCAAAGCCGAAACCAACTGCGCGCCGGCCTGCAGCAAAAATTGCCAAGGATCGCTATCGGCTTGCGGCGGTACCGGCGGGGCTTCGGCGCCATTTCCTGCCATCGTACTCGCGCTGTGCCCGGCCTCTTTTTCGTCGTGCTGGGTGGGTAGGGCTTCGACTGCGATCGCGGCGTTTAACGCTTCTTCGGCTGGCGCGATTGTTTCGCTCTCACCCATCTGCCCGGTAACGTTCTCGACATCCTTCATGAAACGGTTCAGGCGCGAGCCACCCAGTGAAATCTCACCTGTGCCGCCGTCGAGAATGCCGGCCGATAACGATCGTTTAAACGCCAGCACGGAAAGCATACCTTCCTCGATCGTGCCTTTGGCGACGAAATTGACGATCCGCACCGGCTGCTTCTGGCCCATGCGATGAATCCGCCCGATGCGCTGTTCGAGCAGCGCGGGGTTCCACGGCAAATCCATGTTCACCAACGTTGCGGCATGTTGCAGATTAAGGCCGGTTGCCCCGGCGTCCGTGGAGAGAAACACGCGGCAATCCGGATCGTCGCGGAAGCGTTGCACCAACGCCGGGCGCTTTTCCGAGGCGACACCGCCGTGGAAACTAACGTAGCCGATCCCTCGCGCGTCGAGGCGGCGAATCACAATGTCATGGGTTCGCGTCCATTGGCTGAAAACCACTGCCTTGGCATCCGGCTGTGCGAACAGATCGTCGAACAGCGCTGCAAGCTCGTCCGCTTTGACGCCGTGGTCGCTTTCCTGATCGAGCAAGTAAGTGCTGTTGCACGACATGCGCATGTTCTGTAGCGCGCAAGTCAGGCGCCGCTGGTCTTGGTCCGACAGATATTTCACCTTGCGCCAGCGCTGCACGATCCGCGTCACGATTTCGGCGTTTTCTTGGTGGTATTTCATCTGCATCT
This sequence comes from Pseudomonadota bacterium, assembly GCA_031406045.1. GTDB lineage: Bacteria > Pseudomonadota > Gammaproteobacteria > Burkholderiales > JALYOK01 > JALYOK01. Next base: position 7,888 of record JANOGO010000007.1, on the reverse strand, counting down.
CGGTCATCGGCACCAGCAGATTCTGGTCGGTGCGTTCCGGCAACTGCGTTAGCACTTCTGATTTGCGGCGGCGGATCATGATCGGCGCCAACGTTTGGCCGATCTTTTCCAGCCCCATGTAGCCGGTCACACGCCCCGCTTCGTCCTTGACTTGATGCTCGTGAAGAAGCTTCCAGGTTGGACCGAGGCGATACTGATCGACAAACTGCACGATCGAGATAAGTTCTTCCAACTTGTTTTCCAACGGCGTGCCGGTCAATACCACCGCATACGGACTGTCGATGCGCTTCAAGGCACGGGCAGCGATTGTGTTCCAATTCTTGACGCGCTGTGCCTCGTCGACGATTACCAGATCGGGCGCCCAGGCAGCGATCAGATCAAGATCGGGCTGGAGTTTTTCGTAGTTAGTGATCTTGCAGAATTCGTCCAACGCATAGTCTTTTTGGCGCTGAGCACGCCCGCCGGCGATGACGCGGGAGTCGCGGCCGGAAAAACGCTTGATCTCGCTTTGCCATTGGTACTTAAGCGAGGTCGGACAAATTACCAACACTTTCAATACGCCAAAATGCCGCGCCAAAATCTCCGTGGCGGCAATGGCCTGTATGGTCTTGCCCAAGCCCATTTCGTCACCGATCAGCGAGCGGCCGGTGCGAACGGCAAACAGTGCGCCCGCCGCTTGATATGGGTAGAGCGGCGCCTTTAGAAGATTTTTCAGTAATGGATCGTCCGCGCCGCGACGGAAAATATCGCCCAGTGCCGTGCCGCGACGCAAGGCATCGCGCCGTCCAGCAACAAAGTTGAGCGCGTCATCGTAGGCGCGCAGTTCGTGACCGCTCTTGTCTACGGCGGCGACGAAGTGATCCAACTCGCCGAACTTTTTCGGCGGCAACATCCAGCCATGCGTGGCGTCAAAAAGCAGGTCTGCCGCCGCCATTACGGCGGGCGGGCAATCCGTCCCAGCACGAAAATGGATTGCGCGTTCGCCGTCGTGGCGCAAATACAACTCGGAAAACGGCGGCTGGTACCCACGCGCAAAAGCTGCTTTGGCGCCACGTTTTTTTTCCAACACGAATAGTAAAAACTCGATGTGTTTGCAGGTACCCAATTCATTGGTCGCGTAATCCGGACAGGCGCAAAAGTTATCGCCCGGATGCTTACCGCGAATCGCCACGCGATAGGCGCTTTTCGATTGCGCATTACTGACGCGAAACTCGGAAAAAAACGGCTCCGAGCCGATATTTTCCAACCCGAACTCCTGCTCGCGACCGAACTGACGACGCAACGCCCGCTGCCACTCGATTGGCGAAAGTTTCGCCGGCGCATGCGTGCGGGATAACTTCGGTTCTTTGATTGGGCGGTTGGACGATTTGGGATTACGCGACTTTGTTTTCATGAGCGTGGGTTAGTTGAACGTGACGGCAGAGGGCATGAATAACAAATTTTTTGTCTATTTTCCCGTTGCGCCGAAATTGATAATGTTGACGTGGCGGCTTTTACCTTTGGATTATCTTTGTGACATTTTACGCTTAGGTCGTCCTTCTTGGGAAAACGGACTTGCAGTTGAATGTTGTTAATGTTATATTTTTCGCTCATTATGTTCCTATTAGAGGATCACATTGAGCGTAAAATATCATCCGCAGATGAAAACACTGGGACCACGCGCGGCGCAGCTCATTACCGAGCTGAACGAACTGCGCCGATCCACGTTCACCTTGGCGGACGTGGGCTCGATCACTGGCCTGTCGGCGTCATCGGCCCGCAATCTCGTGCACAAGGCCCAGCAGCGCGGCTTGGTCACGCGACTGAAGCCTGGCCTGTACAACCTCGTGCCCTTCGAACTCGGCCGAGCCACTGAACATATCGACAGCCCGTACTTGATCGCGCGTGAACTCGCCGGTAGAGCGCCCTACTTCCTGTCGCACGGCACCGCGCTTGAACTGCACCGCATGGTGACGCAGCCGACCTTCACCGTGTATGTGTCATGCACGCGGCGCGTGCGTCCGCAGACGGTGGGTGGCTACGACTTTCGGTTTGTCCACATCACCTCAGCACAAGAGTTCGGTGTGGTGAAGCATTGGATCGACAAAGAGCGCTTCGTGATGCTCAGCGATATGGAACGCACCATCATCGATGGTCTGCGACACCCGGCATTTGCCGGTGGCATCACCGAAGTCGCCAAGGGCATGTGGATGAAGCGCGACGTGCTGAAAGCTGAACTGCTGCTGGACTACGCGCAACGTCTCGGCGTCGGCGCGGTTGTGCGTCGCCTCGGCTACCTGTTGGAACACTATGGCCTGGCCAATGCTTCGGTGCTGGAGCCACTGCGCCGTATGCTGACGGCAACTTACCAGCGCCTCGATCCACTGCTGCCCGCCGAGGGAGCCTTCCTCTCGCGTTGGCTGCTCCAGCTCAACGTGACTCCCGAAGAGCTCGATGCCGTGAGGCTTGGCTGATGATTCCTCAACGCAACATTTCGCTGATCTCGAACACGCTGATGACCGCTGGCGGGCGACGCATCCCCGAAGCCGTCATCGAACGCGACTACGTGCTGGCCTGGTTCCTGACCGGCCTGGCCGGCCATCCGCTGCGCGACGTGCTCGCGTTCAAAGGCGGAACAGCGCTGAGACGCTGCTGGTTCGAGGACTACCGATTTTCTGAAGACCTGGACTTCACGCTGACACGCCCGATTACACTTGAAGACATCCTGGCGGGCCTGAACGAAATCTTCACGGCCATCGAAGCCGCCTGCGGTCTACGCATGGCCTTTGATCGCGAAGATCGCCATGGCCACCAGAACAGCCACACGTTCTATCTACGCTACCAGGGACCACTGCCGGCCGCGAACGACGTGAAGGTGGATATCACGATCAACGAAGTCCTGTGCTACCCGTTGCGGGTTCGCCCGATCCAGCGCATCTACGACGGCTTCGACGACTTACCCGAAGGGCCGACGGGAAGGTCTACGCCATCGAAGAGATCGTGGTTGAGAAGCTGCTGGCCTTGAGCGACCGGGCGCGCTACGAGCCGCGCGATTTGTATGACCTCTGGTATTTATTCGGCTCAACCCATTTGCGAATTGCAGAGATGCGCGCCGAACTCGGCGCCAAACTGGCATCGCGGCAACGTGTCATTGCCGGCATGGAGCAGGCAATCGCCGCCAAGGAAGATCGACTGCGGCGACTCTGGGCCAATCGTCTCGCGCACCAGATGAGTCAACTACCACCTTTCGATAACGCCTTTCGGGACGTGCTGCGTGCGGTGCGCGCGGCGGACTTGCCGACCTTGAAAATCTGATCGATTGCTGGCACAGCAAGAAACAGCGGAACAGCGATACTTACTGCGCAGTAAATATGGGCCGCGACACCATCACGATGAGATCACGCGTTCCGAAGCGCCACGGCTTAAAGGGTTCTTGCTGATCGGGTTTACCGTCGGCGGCTGGCTGAGGATGGCGGTAAACGCGATCTCAAAACGCTCGTCGAGTAATCGACCGTCAGATCTACCGTCAAAACTTCGCGCTGCCCGAGCAAGACTATTCACGACAAACACACCCGAAGCTTTTCGACATCAATCGCGTGCCAAGTCGCAATCGCCCTCACTCCCACTCAATTGTTTCCGAGACCCGGAAACCCGCATAAATACAGGACTTCTGCGCACTGATCATTGTCATTTACCGTCACTTCTACCGTCAGAAAACGAACGCTGGCGCAGGCACTGGCGATTCACACAGATTGCATGGCGACCACTGCTCGTCATCATTCGCCAGCCATCGATAAGTCCAACGACGCGCGTGCAGATCACAACGATCCTATGCAGTCACACCGATAACGCTGGCAACAGCAACTGAACTGGTGTGACTCATGCTCACTAGCCATCGACCGATCGAACGCTCTTTTTCAAGCGCCGACAAGCGACGATGCAGCACTACAGCAGGCGCGCCGCTGTCCTTCGTCACAGTCTCGACATCGGTGAATGCGACGCCATCGCCCCAGCCAACACCCAGCGCCTTCATCACAGATTCCTTGATCGCAAGCCGACCGGCAAGCCTTTCAACTTGACGAGCACCGTGGCCAATGTCAGCCAGCTCCGTCGCGGTGAAGTATCGATCCAAGTGCTTACCCGCCGCTAACGTCATCAGACGCGAGCAATCAGCGATGTCCACGGCGTCCACACCGTGTCCCATTATGTATCCAGAAGGCGTCATCGATCTTGGCTCGGTCGTGTGCGTTTCAAAGCGGTGCGGCTCGCCGGTGAAGCTGACCGCGCCCATCTCGTGCCTGCATTGTTAGGCGGGCCAAGATACTTGAGATCCTTTGCATCAAGATCAACAAGAATACGACCTCCGCCAGATTTCAGCACAGCACGCCACACATCGAATCCAAGAAGGATCGCGCGCTGCCACTCCCCCATCGACCGCTCGCGCACTTCGAGAAGCGAAGTAACACCCTTGATGGTCCGGAGTAGCTGATAGTCGAGATCGGTCACGTCTTCCAGCCACTTGTGCCCTTTCGCATAATCGAACGCGAGCGCGGCGACGCCTTCGTCGATCACTTGTGCTCGCCCACCATCTTGAACCTCGTCCACCTGCGGATTGCTCCGCCGCTTGCGTTTAAGGAGCTTTCGAATCACGGGCGACCAACCCAGCACGGCGACGTAGCCCAGATGGAAAACATCGTGAAACCGATAGCCATCGGGGTCCGCCGCGTTGTCGGTCAGATCGTCGCCAATCTGTTTGCCATTCATGTGGGCACGAATCTTCTTCTTTCCCCTGACGACAACCTCGCTCAACTGAACTTCAAACTGCCGAGGGAATCGCTCGCCCTCCTTGTACTCAGCGTCAAAAGCGACAGAAGACGTGTCCTGATTTCCCCAGCGATCCTTGGTCTTCTTTAGGTTGCCCTGCGCGATGTCCTCCAGCTTCAGCTCGAACTTGGCTGCGACATTGGCGACATACCAAAGCAGATCGCCAAGTTCTTCTGCGACACGATCTTTGAAAAGCAGATGGGCGCTGCCATCTCTCAGATGCTTTTTGTACTCGCTCAGCAACTCGCCCGTCTCACCAGCGAGCCCCAGCAGCGGCACGATAAGATCGACGCCGGCTTCCGCGTTTTTTCGGCCCGGAACACGATCGGTCTTTTGCGCTTCTCGCTGATAGTTGTTCAGGTTCATTGTGTCTCCCTCAGCTCCAGACTCGCTTGCAGCGCACGAGGATTCGATGCTTCGTCTCGGCCAGGCGGCTCCATGGTCGGAGAAGGGTTCGCGCTGATCTTGTCGTTGATGCCCCATTTTGGCGGATACCACGGTTGCTCCAGCGGTCCAGTCGGCGAGAACTTCTGTTTGATGCGAGTGCGGCCCGATATGCCCGACACCTCCGGATGTGCAACGCGCGCATACTTGTCCACCTCACAAAAGAGGTTCTGGCAGTCGATCAACTGCAAGCGTCGCCCCCAAAGCGGCTGGAACTGAATGCCCAGCCTTTCGAACTCGCGCTCCTGGTTGTCAGCCACAAGACGAATCAACTCCGCCTCATTTAGGCCAGCGCTATCCGCGAAGCACTTTCGCAAGCCATCCCTCGCGCCAGGCCCTGGAATGACAAACTCCATCTCCGAGAAATCTGTGACTTCGCTGTAGTTGATGTCGGTCACGAACTGATAGGCGAGAAAGTCACCGATGGTTGGATAGCTTCGTAGCAGCTCAAAGGCAGGCTGCATCTTTCTCATCTTCGACAGCTTGCCCGCGAGATTATCAGCCATCATCTTTTCGAGCAACCGCAAGTGGTTCTGGTGTTTGGCTACGTGGCCGAACGCCGACCCGCCTGGCGGCATGATATACGCGGCGGAGTAGATGCGGCCTCCCGCGCGCATGGCCTCCCCTAGCAGCCGATCGTAGTGCTCGAACTGGTACGCCTTGAACGTGACCGCGCCGAAGGTGTGCTCTAACAACTCCCACGTCTCGATTTTGTTGAACAACTTGAACAACAGTGTCCGAAAAAGCACTTCCGCATTGGACTTTGGCAAGTCGTCACGATAGATCACGCGTCGGATCAGATATTGGCTTACCCGGTCAGCGGCCCGGTAGGCGTTCGTAAACTTGTGAACCGAGATGATGGGATCAAGAGTCCACGGCTCGCCTTGCTTTGCTAGGCGACGGAAGTACACATCTTGACGCTCAGCAGCGAAACGCCAGTAGGTGTCAAATACTGAACTCACCTTGATCGGAAGCAGGTGCGAGACGCCCTCCTCGATCAAATGTTCGCGTGTGAATTGACTCTGCGTATCGGGCAGCAATGCGTTGGCAGACCGGCGCTTCACGTTGCCATCTCACCTATCGACTGCGAAGACTTCGCACTCTTCGCCGTAGCTGGCTGAGCGAAGCAAGCCCTGGCGGCCGTCACCAGAGGCGCCAGAGCTTCATCTGACTTAGAGATGTGTTCAAATTTCGCGACGCCGACAATCACATTCATTCTGCTCATCCTCAATTTCATTTCGTGTGCCATAAAGGCCCCCAACTGGGCAATACCCAGATAGTTGCCGTACGCCTTCACAAATAATTGCTGCGTGGCGTAGAACGCATTGATCACGAGCCCAGCCTCGGTTGGCTCGAAGCTTACGTGCTGCATGCACGGGAACTGCAATTGCGCATTGGCGACGTGATCCCGTCCAGGGTCAAACACGCTCGCCTGGAACATCGAACGCCGCACGCCTTCGCGCCCTTCGAACTGCGACAGTATCCATTCAAGCTGATTGCCGTCGCATGGTCCGCGGCCGTAGCTCACAAGGCGCTCGAAGTAAAGACCTCGGCGGTTGTCTTTCGGGTTCATCGCCTGATACCGGGGGAACGCGTCGCGGTAATACTTGAAGAGAGCTGCGCGGTCGCCCTGCGCCACTTGCCAAATGCGTTGAGGGAAGATGGTGAACGCAACATCCTCAACGCTGCGCATCTGTTTAGCCGACAACAACGTATCAAGCGCTGTACGCATGGCTGGAGTCTCGACAACTCCACCGTCTTCATCGAAGCCCGACACGCTCAGGATTAGCGGTGAAATCTCCGGACCAGGGTGATCGAGCACATGAAGCACAGCCTTCGCCCAGGCGCGGGATAGATCGGATTCGTCGACGAGAACAGGACTGGTAGATTGGGCGCGCTTAGTCATCTGCGGTCTCCTCAAGGTGGCGGAAGCGCGCGAGGCCAACATACTGGCGGCGAGCAATCCTGACGTAGGTCGCCCACGACGAGCCCGGAATCACTACTCTCGTAATGCCGACCTTCATGGCTCGAAATAATCGACCACCCGCAAGATCGCGCTCTGGCATCAACATCGCAGTATCAACAACGACTCCGGAGGGCAGCATTAACAAGGCGCCCTGCTCCATGTCGAGAGTCGGCGAGTTCCAATGTTGGTCCGCAATCGTCAACGGTTCGGAAACCACCTGTCCTAGCAACTCGGTCCTGATCATCTTTGGAGTGATCCGTCCAAGCTGCGCCCTCTGGACTGGAGAAATCATGTCGATCCCATAGGCCAAGTGGTTCACCAGCGTTGCCTGCCCCACACCGAAATTGCAGGCGATCGCATACATGTCGAGTGCCGACGCCTTATTAGGATCAAGGCCACGCTTCACAAATGCCTCGCGCAACCCCAGCGTCGGCATCAGTACGAAGGCCGCGAACGAATCGGCCAGAACTTCGTTCGGGGGACGATCGGCGTTATTGGCATGATCATCGCGAAGTTCATCAATCGTAGAGCCGTGACCGAAAACGTGATGACCCAACTCGTGTGCGCATGTGAACGTGCGCCTGGCAAGTGGCCTTAAAACCGAGACATGGATGCGGGGTTTCGGCTGGCGGTCATACATGCCTTCCATATTGATGTCGTTGAAGCGCACGTTGA
>JANOGO010000005.1:0-4559 GCA_031406045.1 Pseudomonadota bacterium | reverse complement strand
GGTGTGGTGGATACGCCGATGTGGAAATATGTCGATGCATTGTTCGCGCGTTATGAAGGCCTTAACATCGGAGAGAAAAAAATTGCCGTCGGCAAAGCCGTGCCGCTCGGTTACATGGGTACGCCGGAAGACATCGCCGGTGTCGCAGTGTTTCTGGCGAGCGACGAAGCTTCTTATATTACCGCGCAGACGTTGAATGTCGACGGTGGCAGTGTGATGAGTTAGTGGAATTATTCTGGAATCTTGATGGCAAGGACTCGTGATCAAAATTTGCCGCGTCAGCGCCAGCCTGAGCTGGAGCGCGATTTCGCGCGCTCGCCGGAACTGGGCTACGAGCCGCCGGAGGAATCGGGATTGGTGCGTTGCTTGGCGCATGGTTTCCCGACGCCGTTGGCGCGCTGGCATTTCCACGATGAATACGAATTACATCTGATCGTCGCCACGTCCGGTAAGGCATTCGTCGGCGATTGGATCGGTCCGTTTCAACCGGGTCATTTGGTGTTGTGCGGCCCGCGCTTGCCGCACAATTGGATTTCGCTCGATTTACCGAAGGGCGGTGTTGCGGAACGGGATTTGGTTATTCAGTTTCGCCATGAGCCGCTGGTTCGCGCGGCGGAAAATATTCCGGAACTAAAAGAAATTTTGCCATTGTTGGAACGCGCGCGGCACGGCATTGAGTTTTTCGGCATGTCGGAGCGGGCGCGAAAACACTGGACTCATGTCAAGCGTGCTCACGGAATGTCACGCTTCGTCGCGTTCTGCGATTTCATCGCCGATTTATCCCGTTGCACCGACTATCGCTTGTTGTCGAACGTACAGATGCAAGGCATCAATGACGACGCGCAACTGGAATCGATTAACGTCGTCGTCAGCCGCATCACCGCCGATGTTGCGCAACCCTTTTCCGCCGGCGATTTTGCCAATGAATTAGGCATGAGCGAAAGCCATTTTTCACGCTTTTTCCGCCGCGCGACCGGCAATACGTTTACTGCTTTTGTCCATCGCGTGCGTATCAATCGCGCCTGCCAGTTGTTAATGGAATCCGATCGCTTCGTCTCGCGGATTTGTTACGAAGTCGGCTTTAACAACATCGCGAATTTTAATCGCCGCTTTCTCGAAATCAAAGGCGTGACGCCATCGGCGTTTCGCCAGCAGGCGAATAGCCGTTTTGGTTCCGGCGCGTCCGCTTCAATCACCCGCTAAGCTTCACTACATTTTGTTATGTACTTAGGAATCGATCTCGGTACATCCGAAGTAAAAATCCTATTGCTCGACCAGGCGCAGCAGATTATTGCGACTGCCAGCGAGCCGCTAATCGCATCGCGCCCGCAACCGCTTTGGTCGGAGCAAGCGCCACAGGATTGGTGGTCCGCGGTAGAACGCGGCATGGCGCGGCTGAAGCAAACCCACGGCGCGGCCCTGGCTGCGACAAAAGGAGTTGGTCTGTCGGGACAAATGCACGGCGCAACCTTGTTGGATAAGCAAGATCGCGTTTTGCGTCCGGCGATCTTGTGGAACGATGTTCGCTCCGGTGCGCAGTGCGATGCGCTGGAACGAGCGGTTCCCACCTTACGACAAATCACCGGCAATCTGGCTATGCCCGGCTTCACCGCGCCCAAGCTGTTATGGGTCGCGCAACACGAGCCGGACATATTTAGCCAAACAAAAAAAGTGTTATTGCCGAAAGATTTTTTACGATTAAAGCTATCCGGAGAATACGTGTCGGACATGTCCGATGCGGCGGGGACTTTATGGCTCGATGTCGCCAATCGCGACTGGTCCGACGCCATGCTGAGCGCAACGGGATTGAGCCGGAAACATATGCCGCGTTTAGTTGAGGGTTGCGCGCCGAGCGGCATGTTATTGCGCGATCTCGCCTGTGCTTGGGGTATGGCGGAAAACGTCGTGATCGCCGGTGGAGCAGGGGACAATGCCGCCAGTGCGATCGGCATGGGTACGATTGCCGACGGCCAAGCGTTTATTTCGCTCGGAACCTCGGGGGTGTTTTTCGTCGCGAACGATCGCTATCGGCCCAATCCCGCGCAGGGCGTGCATACCTTTTGCCATGCGCTGCCGGGGAAATGGCATCAAATGGCCGTCATTCTTTCCGCGGCGAGTTGTTTGCGTTGGGTGACACAGGTTACGAACTCAATCGATGAAGCCGCGCTTCTGCACGAAATAGAATCGGCGGATCAACGCGAATTTGAACATGCGCCGATTTTTCTACCGTATCTTTCCGGTGAACGCACACCGCATAACGATCCGAATGCCAAAGGCGTATGGTTTGGCCTAAGCCATACCACGACCCGCGCCGCGTTGGGTTACTCGGTGATTGAGGGCGTGTCATTCGCTCTGCTTGACGGCTATCGCGCGTTGCAACACGCGGGAACAACCGTGGATATCGCATCCCTGGTTGGCGGTGGAAGCAAGAGCCGATATTGGAGTCGCTTGCTGGCGAACGTGCTTGGGTTAGCGTTGATTCGACATAGCGGCGGTGACTTGGGCGCGGCGCTCGGCGCCGCACGGCTTGGCCTGTTAGCGAGCGATCCTGATGCCGATGTCGGGGCGATCTGCGCGCCACCGCCGACAATTGATGTGATCGAACCCAACCCGAATTTGTCGGACGCGACCCAACGTCGCTTCGAAAAATTCCACCAGCTTTACCTTGCGCTGCGTTCCGCTTTTTCAGAATCGCGCACCCTGTAGAGCCGCACCCTGATTGCCTTTTGGCGATGCCACCTCTGCAAGGCAGGTCCAGAGCGGCTGCTGGCGAGGCCCAACAATTTTACTTTGAATTCGAAATGCGTTACGAATTTCGCGGCGCCTCAAGGACGGAAATTACACAGGTTTAACGTGATTGCGAAAACGTATCGCCAATGCTTTCGCTGTCGCAATGCCTTAACGCAACACCCAAGACGGTGGCCGCGTGTGCTCAAAGATTTGTTGCGTAGACGTTCAAATGGGCAGCGGTCGGTGTCGGCCAGTTCTGTACGCTGCCTTGTGCAGTGCAATAAGTTAGTTCCGGGGTGAAGTCGACATTGGCCGGCCGCATAAAGAAGTGGAAATTCGCAAGGAGGCGATTGAGTGCGTGCCGAATTGGTTTTCGTGCCTGGAACGTTTTGTCGAGCGGCGGAGAGGCCTCTTATTGTGTTTCTAGGGTGTAACTCGAAGCGACGGAAAATGCGACCCTTTCATTAAGCTTCATCTCGGACTCCTCTCTTCTCGTTAAGTGGTCAGTTAACCGTCTCCACTTTGGCACATTACGATGCCGTTAGGTCGGGAGGAATCCATTACATTGAGCTACGGGCCTGACTCGTCGGCGCCTTGAGTGCCATTAGAGATTGTGAGGATTTCCGTTAACGACCTTCGCAGCGGGAATCGAGGGACTACCGGCGAGGCTGGATTTATATTGATAGCTTTCTCCATTCTTGGCGTACGTGGCACACCCTGATTTCCAGTCTTTATTGGCCCAATTCACACAAAAGGTATCGCCTTTTATTTGCCAGGTTCCCGTGCTTTGATAAGTCTTACTGCCCTTCTCCGAAGTCGCGGAAACGGTGCCGTCCAGCGCGTGGTAGCCTTTGAAGTAGTAACCATAGGAGTCCTTACCTTCTACCGTATTGCCCGAAATCAGCGACCGGATTTCCTCACCGGTGAGCATCGTCGGCGCCTCGGCGAGGGTTATAGATGGCTGGGCCGTGTCCCGTGTAGTTGCGCATCCCGTTGCGAGAAGGGAAGCGGTTAGAATTGCGAAAACAAATTTGACGTTCATGGTTTTCTCCTGAATTGATTAAGTTTAAGAGAGCCTGTTTCGGTATGGGCATTACGCTGAGCCGGAATCTCCACCATGGAATGCGGCCTTTATTACATGCGCGTTAGCTGCTTTTGTCAAGTTTTCATCAACTGCTGAACTGAAATTATTTGGTTCAAGTTCCGTTGTTCGTAGAATTGTTTCTCGCATTGACTTGGCGATCGCTCGTTTGCGATTGCGAACCCAAGAGTCGGCGACCGTATGTCAGCTATGTGAGTAGTGCCGACGCGGCGTTGTGCGCCTCAATGGGCCGCTCCGGGTCGTCAAGAGACTTCTAGCGTTCGATTAGCGTGCGTAAATATCCCTTTATTGAGGCGAATCCAACGGTCGCATCAACTAGCCATTTGACATAGGCCGTTTGGCTGATTGTTTCGTTCGAATTACGGGATTACACTAGACCGTCGCAATTAGGAGAAAACCATCATGGCCAAAGGTCCCCATATTTGTTTCGATCGCGTGTTACCGCGCGATGTAATGCGTTTGCAATCGACCACGCGCGGTCGTCCCGGCGTGTTGAAAGCGCTTGCGCCAATCGGCAAAACTTGGATGAATGGCTCCACGCTACACGTGCGCTTCATCGACGGCAACGCGCAGCAGCAGGCCACCGCTAAGGAGCAAGCTAAGTGGTGGAGCGACCACGCCAATCTCACGTTCGCTTTCGACAACGCACCCAACGCAGACATTCGCATCACCTTCGACGAGAACGATGGCGCTTGGAGCTATGTCGGCACCGATGCCAAAGGAATTC
>JANOGO010000389.1:0-8050 GCA_031406045.1 Pseudomonadota bacterium | reverse complement strand
TCGGGCTTTGCGGCGCTCGGCCACCAGCGCGGCGGTGAAGAGCAGCAATTTATCTTTTTCGCGCGGCGTTAATTCCATGCTCTCCTCTTACGTAGACCAAATGCGCGGCGTCTGCGCGGCTCGTCCAAAATAATGCGGCCGCAGTTCGTGCCAGATAGATTGTAAAAAACGTTTCGCGTCTTCAACGCGATGCCCCAAAAAGCGAACAATCAACACTTGCGATAATGCCGTGACCGCCGCGTGGGTATTGGCTCCCACGGGCACTGCCCGGAGAGCCGCTACCAGAGCGGCTCCTGGAGCATCGCCTACCGCAATCAATGTGGCCGTCACGGAACATCCGGCGAGCCCAACGGGTGAATCCATCAAGCGGGACCCACCTTCGATTCGGCCTCGTTCCAACCAAAGCGGTACGCCGTTGCGCGTGACATGCCAGGCTTGTTGGTAGCAACCTTGGTTAAATTTTTCTTGCGACGCCGATCTACCCAGCACCAGTATATCCCAGCCAAGGTAGCGCGCGCCGTCCGCTAACTCGACGCAAATAGTTTGTTGTGCGCAAGCGGAATCGAACACGATCGCTTCTTGCGGCAGCCATTCTAGGCAACCGCCGGACGCCACGTTCAGTGCGATGGATTGCTGCGCGAGCGCGCCTTCGCTGCGATACCATTTCGTCGCGCCGGGCGTAGTAATCAGCGCATGCGCATCGTTCTCGACCGCCACATCGATGCGCAAACGATCACCGGCAACGATGCCGCCCGGCGGATGAACGATGATGCTGTGACAAACCGCATCGCCTTCGGGATAAAATGGTTTTTGTACCGCCAATGGACCGTAGTGCTCGCGTCGAACCAACCTGCTGCGGCCAATTTGTTTTTCGTAGCGAAGCGTTAACTCGGCATCGTGCGCGCACTGCGCAAATTCGTCCGCGACGATCACACCGCTAAATAGGTGCGGACCTTCAGTTCCTTCATATCTTTCCCCTCTCCGCTGAGCACGATTTCACCACGCGTCATCACCGCAAAAAAATCGGCGAGACGCTCTGCGAAATCATAATACTGTTCAACGAGAAGAATTGCCATATCGCCGCGTTCTGTCAGCAGCCGAATTACGCGCTCGATATCTTTGATGATCGACGGCTGAATACCTTCGGTCGGTTCGTCCAAAATCAGTACTTTCGGTTCGCCGACTAAGGCGCGGGCAATCGCCAGTTGTTGCTGCTGGCCACCGGAAAGATCACCACCACGGCGCTGGCGCATTTCTTTCAGTATCGGAAACAGCGTGTAGATGTAATCCGGAATCGTTTTCGCGAGTTTGGCGGGCTTCACGGCCAAGCCCATCAAAATATTTTCTTCGACCGTGAGCCGCGCAAAAATTTCCCGGCCCTGGGGCACGTAGGCGATGCCATGGGCGGCGCGCCGGTGAGGCCGCCAGTTACTAATGTCTTCGGCGTTCAACGTGACTTTACCGGAAGCAATCGGCAACACGCCCATCATGCATTTCAGCAAAGTCGTTTTACCTACGCCATTGCGGCCGAGCAGCGTCGTGCATTTGCCGAGCTGAAGCGAGAGATTGACGTTGCGCAGCGTATGGCTGCTTCCGTAATATTGATTGAGCTGTTCGACGTTTAACATCATCGCCCCAGATAAACTTCGATGACGCGCTCGTCGCGCTGCACTTGATCCATGCTGCCCTCAGCGAGCACGCTGCCTTCGTGCAACACCGTCACCTTGTTCGCGATCGACGCAACGAAATCCATGTCGTGTTCGACCACTACAATCGAATGACTGCCGGCGAGTTCCTGTATCAGCTCGGCAGTGCGCTCGGTTTCTTCGTCGGTCATGCCCGCCACGGGTTCGTCGAGCATGATCAGTTTCGGTTCCTGCATCAACAGCATGCCAATTTCCAACCACTGTTTCTGGCCGTGCGATAACGAACCGGCCAGCGCATTTTCTTGCGCGCTGAGTTGAATCAAGCGCAGCATATCGCGAATGCGTTCATGCTGTTCCGACGTCAACTCGGCAAACAGTGAACGCCGCACGCGCTTATCCATTTTCATCGCCAACTCAAGATTTTCAAACACCGTGTGCCGTTCGAATACCGTCGGCCGCTGAAATTTTCGGCCGATGACGGCGTGGGCAATTTCCGGCTCGCGCAAGCGCGTTAAATCCATGGTCTGCCCGAAAAAAACCGAGCCGGTGTCAGGCCTGGTTTTACCGGTGATCACGTCCATCATCGTCGTTTTGCCTGCGCCGTTGGGCCCGATAATGCAGCGTAACTCCCCGGCATCGATGGTCAGCGAAAGATTGTTAAGCGCTTTGAATCCATCAAAGCTGACGGTGACACTGTCTAAATAGAGAATCGGCCCATGGCTGACGTCAACCTCATCGATTGATGAGATACGGCCATAAGCGCTGTCACCGGTCCCGCCCGAGATTTCCGAGTGCGACGAACTCATATCGTCTCTTCGGCGAGTTTAGCGGGACGCGCTGGCGCTTGACTAAGCGGTGTCTCGGCTACTGGCTGACGTTTGCGCGTAGTAAGTTTATTGAAAAGGCCGACCACACCTTGCGGCATGAACAAGGTAACCGCGATAAACAAAAATCCAAGCACGTAAAGCCAGTATTCGGGCATCGCAACGGTAAACCAACTTTTTCCCAAATTGACGATCGCCGCACCGATCAACGCACCGATTAACGTGCCGCGGCCGCCGACCGCGGTCCAGATGGCGATTTCGATCGAATTCGCCGGCGACATTTCGCTTGGATTGATAATCCCCACTTGCGGGACATAGAGCGCACCGGCGATGCCGCATAACACGGCGGAAAAAGTCCATACGAAAAGTTTGTACGGCAATGGATCGTAGCCCGAGAACATCACCCGGCTTTCGGCGTCGCGAATCGCTGTTAACACCCGGCCTAGTTTGGATTTCACGATATAGCGGCATACTAACAGTGCCAGTATCAGCGTGATCCCGGTGATGATGAACAGCGCAGCCTTCGTACTCGGATCGGTAATGCGAAAACCGAGTATCCATTTGAAATCCGTGAAGCCGTTGTTGCCGCCAAAGCCGGTGTTGTTGCGGAAGAACAGCAACATGAACGCGAAGGTTAACGCTTGGGTGATGATCGAGAAATATACGCCCTTAATGCGTGAGCGAAACGCGAAGTAGCCGAACACGAAAGCCAATATTCCCGGTACCAACACCACGAGCAACATGGCGTACCAAAAATGTTCCGTGAACGACCAATACCACGGATATTCCTTCCAATCGAGAAACACCATGAAGTCCGGCAAATGGCTCTGGTATTGGCCCTCGCGGCCGATCATACGCATCAAGTACATGCCCATGCCATAGCCGCCCAGCGCGAAAAACACGCCGTGCCCGAGACTTAAAATACCGGTGAAGCCCCAAATTAAATCCATCGCCAGCGCCACCATCATGTAGCACATGATTTTGCCCAGCAGATTGATGATGTAACCGGAAACATGCAGCGGATGATCCGGGCCGGTCGCGAGATTCAACGCCGGCAGCAGCACGATCACAACTAACGCGAACAGACCCAGTGCAATCCAAGCGCGGGGGGAATAAAGCGCGGTCACTCGTTGCATTTACGTTCCCACCATTTCTGCCGATCGACCCTTCATCGCAAACAATCCCTGTGGACGTTTCTGAATGAAGAGGATGATAAACACCAGCACCAATATCTTCGCCATCACCGCGCCTGCATAGGGCTCGAGATATTTATTGACTTCGCCGAGCCCGATCGCTGCGATGATCGTTCCGGCCAACTGCCCTACTCCGCCGAGCACCACAACCATAAACGAATCGACGATGTAGCTCTGACCTAATTCCGGCCCGACGTTGCCCAATTGCGACAGCGCGACGCCGCCTAAGCCGGCGATACCGGAGCCCAGACCGAAGGTCCACATATCGATGCGCCCGGTCGGCACACCGACACAATCGGCCATCGTGCGGTTCTGCGTGACCGCGCGAACGAACAGCCCCAGCCTGGTTTTGTTCAACAAAAACCATACCAGCGCAACGACGACAACTGCGAAGAAAATAATCACGATGCGGTTATACGGCAACGTCAGTCCGCTGGAAAAGCTAATGCCGCCGGACATCCAATTCGGGTTCGAAACCTCGACGTTTTGCGCGCCGAATGTGGCGCGCACGATTTGAATTAGGATCAAACTAATGCCCCAGGTGCAGAGCAAGGTCTCGAGCGGCCGACCATACAAAAATCGAATGATGCCACGCTCCAGCGCCATGCCGACCATCGCAGTCATCAGGAACGCAACGGGTACGGCGGCGGCGAGATACCAATCCACCGCGCCCGGAAAATATTCGCGGAACAAGCCTTGCACTATGAAGGTCGCGTACGCGCCGATCATCAGCAGCTCGCCGTGCGCCATATTGATAATACCCATCAAGCCGAATGTGATCGCGAGACCCAGCGCGGCCAACAACAGCACGCTGCCCAGGCTGAGGCCGTTGAACGCGTGGCTCAACAATTCCAAGCGCGACAAGCGTCCTTGGATTGCATTCAACGCATCAATCGCAGCCAATCGAACCGCGCTATCCGGTTCACCGAAACTGCCATCTGATTTTTTTTCCAGCATTGCTGCGAGTAGTGTTTTAACGTTGGGATTACTGGTCGCAGCCAAGTCCACAACCGCTGCCAGCCGAATTTTCGGATCGCCGTTTTTCAGATTAATCTGCGCTTTGGTCAGCAGCAAAATTTCTTTGACTTGCGCATCCGATTCCTTGGCCAACACGCGCTCAATGACCGGTAATGCGCCTTCGTCAGCGTCGGCTTGCAGTTGTTTCGCCGAAGCCAGCCGCACCGAGCGTTCCGGTGCTGCGAGCTTAAGCGCCGCTAATGCGCTGCTCAGTTCGCGACGTACGCGATTGTTGATATCGATTGTTGCGAGATCGGCGGGCGTTGGAGTAATCGGTTTAGCGCTAACAGCATCGACCGCATTGCCGTTGCTAACAATGATTAAATTGCCCTGGGGAGAAAGGTATAAATTGCCATCGAAGAGCGCTTGAAGTGGCGCGATTGCGCTGATGTCCGCTTGATCGGCAAGCTTGCTGATCGCAGCGATTTTCTCGTCGTTTTCCTCGGCTGCTAGCCCTTTGAGCAATTCAGCATCAAGCGCCAAAACACTAAGCGGCGCGAGTAACAACAGCCCCAACCACCATCGAAAAGTTTTCACGACCGTCCCGGATTTATTTTTATAAAGGTAAAAGGGACCGGCGTTGCGCCGGCCCCAGTTCAACTAATTACTTACCTGCCACAACCGGTTCATCTTTCTTCTTGTCGTTACCGGCGATGAATGGGCTCCACGGATTGGCGCGAACCGGACCCGCAGTTTTCCACACCACGCTAAACTGCCCATCGGCTTTTATTTCGCCGATCAATACGGGCTTATGCAGGTGATGATTTTTCTCAT
Source organism: Pseudomonadota bacterium (assembly GCA_031406045.1). Lineage (GTDB taxonomy): Bacteria > Pseudomonadota > Gammaproteobacteria > Burkholderiales > JALYOK01 > JALYOK01. Next base: position 2,596 of record JANOGO010000389.1, on the reverse strand, counting down.
CCATCTTGGCGACGAAACCGGACGGCGCCTTAAAGGTTTGGCCGGCCATTGCGGCGATGACCTTATCCACATCGGTGGTCTTGGCTTTTTCGACAGCTTGTTTCCACATATGGATGCCGATATAAGTGGCTTCCATCGGATCGTTGGTCAGCGGTTTGCCGGCGCTGGATAAGCCTTTCGCTTTGGCGTACGCAGCCCACTTTGCTTTGAACGCGTCATTGGTCGGATTCTTCATTGACATGAAGTAGTTCCATGCGGCGAGGTGACCGACCAGTGGCTTGGTATCGACACCACGCAATTCCTCTTCACCGACCGAGAATGCAACCACCGGTACATCGGTCGCCTTCAAGCCTTGATTGCCTAGCTCTTTGTAGAACGGCACGTTGGAATCGCCATTGATGGTCGAGACCACAGCCGTCTTGCCGCCGGCGGAAAATTTCTTGATATTGCCAACGATCGTCTGATAATCGCTATGGCCGAACGGTGTGTAAATTTCTTCGATGTCTTTCTCATCCACGCCTTTGGATTTCAAGAACGCGCGAAGAATTTTATTGGTGGTGCGCGGATAAACATAGTCGGTGCCGAGTAGGAACCAACGTTTCGCGCCGCCGCCATCTTTGCTCATCAAATATTCAACCGCGGGAATCGCTTGCTGATTCGGCGCGGCGCCGGTGTAAAACACATTCTTGGAAAGCTCTTCGCCTTCGTATTGCACTGGGTAATACAGCAGGCCATTGAGCTCTTCGAATACCGGCAGTACCGACTTACGCGACACCGAGGTCCAGCAACCGAATACTGCGGCGACTTTATCTTGGGTCAACAATTGACGTGCCTTTTCGGCGAATAACGGCCAGTTAGAGGCAGGATCGACCACAATCGGCTCAATCTTTTTGCCCATCACACCGCCGGCGGCGTTAATCTCATCGAACGCCATCAACGCTACATCTTTCAGAACGGTTTCACTGATGGCCATGGTGCCCGACAATGAATGCAATACACCGACCTTGATGGTATCGGCAGCACGCGCCGCACCGGCGAACGCCAGCGAAGCCGCGAGGACAGTTAATGTTAAAAAATTGCGACGCTTCATTCCAAATCTCCCGAGGAAGTTATAAACGGATTTAAAATGATCTACATTGATCACACCACATCTATTGCACGCACCATGCCAACTCTTACCATCCCATTAAAATGGCCTGGAGAGCCAATATCCATGCGGCTCTCCAAGGCATGCACTAAAATAGTGGCGTCGCCAAATAAGTGCTTTTTGCCGCACCGCCATGGTGCGTCAGGCCAATTCGAGCACTCAATTCGAGCATCGAATGAATAACGGCACGCTCTACCTCATTCCGGTTCCGCTCGCCGACGATCGATCCATTTCGCACGTGTCACAGAGCGTCAAATTGCTCGTTGCCGGTATTACGATTTTCGCCGTTGAAAACGCGAAAGCGGCGCGGCAATGGTTGAAATGGTATGAACATCCGATCGAGATGCGGCAGTTGACGATCATCGAATTGAAAGAAGTCGATGGCCGTAAAGCGCTGTCGGCGTACCTCGTACCGTTGATGGAGGGAAAAAATATCGGCGTGATGTCGGAAGCCGGATGCCCCGGAATAGCCGATCCCGGCGCGAATCTGGTGCGCGAGGCACACCGTTTGGGCATTCGCGTCGCGCCGCTGGTCGGGCCGTCGTCAATCTTATTGGCGCTGATGGCGAGCGGGCTGAATGGGCAACGCTTTCGTTTTCACGGCTATTTGCCGGTGGATCGAATCAAACGCGCGAAAGCCATCGCCGCGCTGGAGCAAAACTCAAAGCGCGATCACGAAACGCAACTATTCATTGAAACGCCGTATCGAAACAACGCGATGATCGATACGCTGATGGCGACCTGCAATAGCCAAACGTTGTTGTGCATGGCCGCGGACGTGACCGACGAGAATGAGATGATCGCCACACGCACCATCGGCGAGTGGCAAAAACAATTGCCTAATTTAGATAGGCGTCCGACGGTGTTTTTATTGCAAGCGTAGGTTTCGGAACAGGGACTATTTAGATCGCCGCGCTTCGCGCGCGATGACATTTCGCGTAAGCAAGCCAACACGCATATCCAGCCTTGCTCATAGCGTGGCATACCTGTAGGCCCGCTATCCGTGCGGCTTCTGGCGATGCCTCATTAACCTTCGCGGTATTATTCCCGCGCAGGCGGGGTGCCTGTTGATGCGTACCACGCCAGCGGCCCTTTCCATGAACCCCATGCCAGTCATTGCGAGCGAACGCGAAGCAATCTCGCGCGCAGCGCGCTCTAGCGTCTTCAAATCGAGATCGCAACGTCGTAGCCCAAGGCCACCCGCCTTTCAGGCTCCTAGCGATGACAAGATTGGGCCTTAGCTATCGCACTGGGTCGTGCTCCACCATAGACTTTTAAGCGTCTGTTTTCCATTCGGTTCATGGTACGTGACCTGTATAGGCAGCGCCGATACAGGCAGCTTTCCATGAACCGACCTTCAAAGGTAGGGTGGATCAAGCGCAGCGGATCCACCATGGGCGAAAAAAATCGGCGAACGATGTTCGCCACGGTGGATCCGCTTTGCTTGAT
>JANOGO010000345.1:0-1977 GCA_031406045.1 Pseudomonadota bacterium | reverse complement strand
CGTACAGATGGAATGGGTGATGTGCTCCAGCGCGTCGGAAATGGCGTGGGTGAAGTCATACATCGGGTAGATGCACCATTTATCGCCGGTGCGGTGATGGTGTGCGTGGCGGATGCGCCACAGCACCGGATCGCGCAAATTAATGTTCGGCGACGCCATGTCGATTTTCGCGCGCAATACGTGCACGCCGTCGGCGAATTCGCCGGCGCGCATGCGGCGGAACAAATCTAAATTTTCCTCAACGCCGCGATCGCGGTGCGGGCTGTTTTTTCCCGCCTCTGTCAGCGTGCCGCGATAGCTGCGAATTTCATCGGCGGACAAGCTATCGACATAGGCCTTGCCGTCGCGAATCAAATGCTCTGAATAGTCGTAAATTTTGTCGAAATAATCGGACGCATAATAAAGGTGTTCGCCCCAATCGAAACCGAGCCATTTGACCGAATCGAGAATCGAATCGACGTATTCGGTATCTTCTTTGACCGGATTGGTATCATCGAAGCGCATGTGGCATTCGCCGCGATAATCGCGCGCCAGGCCGAAATTCAGGCAAATGGATTTGGCGTGGCCGATATGCAGGTAACCGTTCGGCTCCGGCGGAAAGCGCGTTGCGACGCGGCCGGCGTGTTTGCCGCTACGATTGTCAGTATCGATAATGTTGCGCAGAAAATTCGTAACGCGCGCTTCGGGGTTCGGTGAATTCATAAAGGGTTGGAAAAATTACTGGATTTTAACGGATTACTGCGGGCTATTTCGGCACGGTTCCTTGATCGTCGACGCTGCCGAAACTCGCGTCGATCGCTTCGAAACGCCAGCGGACTTCGAATTTGCCGGGGCTGCCCATGTTGCAGCGGACTTCGGCGCCGAGTTCGCTGGCGTTGCGCATTTCGTTGATCACCAGTTCCGGCCCGGTCGAAATCGGGCAGTCCAATTCGAGCGAAAAGCGGACCGAGTCGACCTTCAGCGGTTCGGTTTTTTCCGGGTCGGCGTATAGTTTAATAATGCCTACGGCGCGCCGATGGGTGCTCGACCATTCGCGGCTGACATCCCAACTCCACCACACGCCTGGACCGTTAGCGTCCGTTTCCACCGGGCTCGGTTCTTCGCCGTAGCATCGCAAAGCCAGCAACAACAACAGCGGAAAAAGGAAATTTCGGATTAAAATCATCGATTAACTGAAATCTAATAAGCCATCATTGGGGGTGACGTATTGTATCGCTTTGTGGCATGCTGGCGGCTATGATTGGGAGTCAAAGCGGCACGGGCGCCTAACCCCAGGCGCAGTCACGATAATAACGATGATTAAACTCAACGAGTTCTTTTGGCTGACGCCGCGCAGCGCCGCGGAGCAGCCGATCTTCAACGAGCTGCTGGGCGGGCTTTACCAACGCATTCCCGCTAATGTTCTCGCGAGCTTGGTGATGGGCCCAGTTTTGGCTTTTATCATGAGCAAAAGCGTATCGCAGGAACGCGTTGGTCTTTGGCTAGTGATCTTGATCGCCGCGCAGTTTTTGGCGTTTTTGTTGGCGTATGCCTTTAATCGGCGCGACGATCTTTCCGAAGCCGGCGACAAAAAATGGCTCTATTTACTGAGCGCGACGGTGATTGTCGACGGCATCGCGTGGGGCATGGCCGGTCCGTTGTTGTTTACCGAGCAGTATCCGCAATACCAAATGCTGCTGACGCTTTTTATTATGGCCGGCGCCGCCGCGGCGACCATCACCTTTTCGTCCTGGCTCGGCGTGGCGTTAACTTATATTGTCGTCGTGTTGACACCGGGCATCATCACGTTGATTGGCGCCAATTGGGAAAACTATCGATTGCTTGGTTGGGCGGGCGTTGCGTTTGGCGGAATCCTGATTGCCCTCGCGGCAACCTCGAACCAAACCACGACGCGCATGCTGCGGCTGCGATTCGATAACGAGCGGCTGGTCGCGAATTTGTCGGAATCTCATGCGCAAATGTCCAAGCTCAATGTGG
>JANOGO010000203.1:0-11556 GCA_031406045.1 Pseudomonadota bacterium | reverse complement strand
ATCGCAAAATGGCCGAAGCGATCGCGGAATTATTGCGTTCCGCTAAAGCGATTTAACAGGCTGGAAAGCCGCACCACGCTTGCCTCTCCAGCATGCCTATGCCAGGAGCCGCATGTCCATTGGCTGCTGGTATAGCGACATTTATTCTTCGGATTTTTTCTTACTGCCGGACGGCGTTTCTTGATTTAATAATTTGGCATAGGTCGCAGAATCGTAAGCGCTGCCGCTGCTTTTCGCGACCTGCCGCACTGCGCGCCAATCGCGCTGATAATCGATCGGAACAAAACGTGTCGCGCCGTCGAAGACATTTTTCAATTCATCGCCGAACTGAAAGTTGAAAAAACATTCGCGAAGATTTTTCGTCAATTCAGCGGATAAATCGTGGGCATGTACAAACGCCGACGCGGGAAACGGCTCACTGCGAAAAATGATTCGAAAATCCGTCGCCTTGATCTGCCCGCGCCGAACCATGCGATCGAACACCGATGAGGACAACACCGCTGCATCATAGTCGCCCGACGCCACGCCGAGCACCGATTGATCGTGTTTGCCGGAATACACGACGCGATAATCGACATCGGGCGTCAAGCCGTGCGCCGGAAATAACGCACGCGGCGCCAAGTTACCTGAGTTGGACGTAGCCGACGTATGAGCAATAATTTTCCCTTTCAAGTCGGCTAAGGTTGCATAGGGGCGATCTTTGCGGATCAGCACGATCAACTGATAACCTTGAATGCCCTCGGTTATACCTTTGGCCGCAAACGGCACCGCGCCGGCGAGATTCACGGCAAACCCCGTGGTGCCGGTAGAAAACGCCGCTAGATGCAGTTTCCCCGAGCGCAGCAATTCTATTTCTGTCGCGTTGGTTTGAATTGCGCGCAACTTGATCGGCCGATGAATGCACTGCTCAAGATAGTCGGCGAAGGGTCGCCATACTTTGGCGAACATCATCGGCTCTTCGATAGGGCTATAACTAAAAATCAGTTCGGCCGGATCCCTGATCTTGCTCGGACTCTTCGGCAAATCCGCGACCAAATCGTGATTTTCATCGCAATAATTCACGTCGAGTTCGCCGCGAAAACCGCACACCGGCGACTGCGCCATCGCGTTCGCCGCGAACACGAGAGCAGCAAAAATACCGACGACCAAGCGGCTATTTCTTCTTAGCGTTGGCGTCATAGCTGATTCGGTACACCACACTATTTTGATCGTCGGATAGCAGCATCGCGCCATCGGGCATCACCAAAAAATCCACCGGTCGGCCCCAACTGCGTTGACCTTTCAGCCAACCTTCGGCGAAGGTATCTTTAAATTTTTCACCTTTCTCATTCACACTTACGCGCACAACTTTATAGCCGCTTTTTTGACTGCGGTTCCACGAGCCATGCTCGGCGACGAATACACTATCGCGATACTCCGCCGGAAACATGTTGCCGTTATAAAAACGCACGCCAAGCGGCGCCACATGCCCGCCGAGATTCACCTCCGGTGCAACAAATTCGCTACACGGCCGCTTGCTGCCGAACTCGGGATCAGCCAAATCGCCCTGGTGACAATAGGGAAATCCGAAATGCAATCCGGCTTTCGGCGCACGATTCAACTCGCAGGAAGGAATATCGTCGCCCAACATATCGCGACCATTGTCGCTAAACCACAGTTCTTTAGTTTGCGGATGCCAATCGAAACCGACGCTGTTACGCACGCCGCGCGCGAACACTTCCATTTGTGAGCCATCGGGCTTCATCCGAAAAATCGCCGCGTAGCGGTTCGGATCGGCCTCGCATACATTGCACGGCGCGCCGACCGGCACATACAGCCAGCCGTCGGGACCGAACGCAATAGTTTTCCAACCGTGATGTCCCTCGCGCGGCAACTTGTCGGTGACGACGACCGGCTTGGGCGGATTATTCAAGTTCGTTTCGATATCGTCGTAACGCAAGATGCGGCTGATCTCTGCTACATACAGAGCGCCATCGCGAAACGCGACGCCGTTCGGCGCAGTTAATCCGCTTGCAACGGTGATGACTTCATCGGCTTTCTGATCTGCGTTTTTATCGACCAGCGCATACACTTCGCTGCCATCGCGGCTACCGACAAACACCGTGCCGTTTTTGCCGAGCGCCAGCGAACGCGCGTTCGGCACAGCGTCCGCGTAAATGCTGATGGAAAATCCCGGCGGTAATTTAATTTGATCGAGCGGCAACGCAGCCTGGGCCGACGACGTTAACGAGCCCAGCAATAACATTCCAGCAAACCATAGTTTCATTTGAGATCTCCTCGTAGAGCCATATCTGGTGCGGCTCTCCAGCCTATTCTTCGCGCAGCCAAGTCTGCGTGCGGCCGATCAACGAAATGCCGATGTAACCGCGAACATCAAGCTTTTTCCCACTGTCAACCAGCTTCATTTTGCATTTATAAATCTTGCCGTTGTCCGGATCGAGGATCTCGCCGCCTTTAAATTCGCTGCCGTCTTTTTTCAGACCCCACATAAACGTCATGCCGAGAATTTTTTGATTCTTGCGTGGTGGATCGCATTTGTCGCAGACCCGATCGGGACTCTCGCCCTCGACCAAACCCTTTTCAACGATCCCTTTGAACTCGCCATTTTCTTCGACGATGCGAACAATCGAACGCGGTTTGTTGGTTTTGTCGTCAATGGTTTTCCAAAGGCCGACGGGACTGTCGTTTGCGAACGAAAGCGGTGCGAAAAATAACATTGCTAAAATAAATAGGATTCGTGTCATCTATTTTCTCCTTACGAAAATTTATTCAAACTTGCGGCGACGGTTGCCGATCTTGCAAAATATCTTCGACGCGCAAGCCGATCCATTTCTTGATTTTCGGATGCGTCACGATATAAAACTGATTCGCCTCAATCGCCGCGAACACCATTTCCGCCACCATCGGCGCACTGACTTTACCCGATTGAACCGCATGTCGCGCCGATTCTTCAATTTGGATATCGTCCGCGCTTTTTTGTTCCGTCTCGTTTTGCAATTCATCGGGACGATTGCGCGCCGAATCCCAAATGCCGGTGCTGACCCAGGCTGGGCATAGCACCGACACATCGATGTTCGCGCCGTGCCGTTTCAGATCGTGATACAAGGTTTCCGACAACGTCACGACGCCGTGCTTTGCGACGTTGTACGCCGCCATGCCCTGAGTCGACAACATACCGGCAACGGACGCCGTATTGATAATATGGCTCGGCGAATCTTGCTTGAGCATAATCGGTGTGAACACGCGTACGCCGTGGATCACACCCCACAGATCGACGCCAAGCACCCACTCCCAATCAGCGACGGTTGTTTCCCAAGCAGATTTGTTCAGCGCGACACCGGCATTGTTGAACAGCAAATGCACGGCGCCGAAACGCGCGAGGGTTTGTTCAGCGAGAAGATCAACATCTTCCGCAATCGCAACATTGGTGCGTACCGCAAGGACCTCAACGTTTTGTCCGGTAAATTCCAATTCGGCTGCCTTCAGCGCGCGCTCCTCGATATCGGAGAGCACCAGCTTCATGCCCTTTTTCGCGGCGAGCCGCGCGATTTCCAGGCCCAAGCCGCTCGCGCCGCCGGTGATGACTGCGACTTTATTTTGAAACTCTTTCATGTAAGTTCCTATTGAGGATCGTAGTAATAGATGACCGCCCACCCCTCACCCTAGCCCTCCCCCGCGCGGGCGGGAGAGGGTGGGCGCGATTGATACAAAACTGTCATCTACCTGTAAGAGATTCAATAATCTGGCCGGCAGTCGACAACACTTACCTCATTCGAATAGGCATTGCCACGCATCAGATAAGATGGCCGCGTGGCGAACTGCGTCGCAAAATGTTTCGAGCCGCTGCCCATGTCGAGGCTGCGATCGAATTGCGACGTCGCCGGCATATAACGAATCGCGTATCCCGCACGACGCTGGCCCGACGTGTTCGCTGCGGAACCGTGAATCAAATACACGTCATGTAAAGAAAGTTGACCGCTTGCGAGCTCGTCGTAGGCCGCAGTCATTTCATCGTAACAGTTCGGATCGAGCACGCGATTGAGCGCGAGATCGGTTCGCTCGCTGACGACATGGGGAAATAATTGCCGCGCGCGATGGGAACCGGGAATGTAACGCATCGCGCCGTTTTCAATTGACACGTTGTCGATGGCGATCCACACCGAGCAGGTTGCTAACGGTCGGATCGGCCAATATTCGCCGTCCTGATGCCACGGCACTTCCATGCCCGTCGCGGCTGGTTTGCAGAATACTTGGCTGCCCCACAGAATAATGTCAGGCCCGATCAGCGATTCGACCAGATCGAGAATGGCGGGTTGTGCGCAAAAACCTAACCAGGTACGAGTGATTTTCTCCGGCAAGCCATTCATGCCCGGCACGTGCGGACAAACTATGCTTTCCGGCGCTTGGCCCGAGGTTGCCATTAACAATTCATCGACAGCGAGTGCCATCTGCGACGATCCGATTCCGCTAAGCGAAAATTCGGAATTACTAAGCCGTCGCGCTGGTAAACACTTCTTTCCTCTGAGCTGACGCCTCGGGAACTGCGATGGCCGTCGTCCATGCCTAAAACTTACGCAATATCCCGCACTTTTCCGGTTTGCGCGAATCGTTGTCGGCAAGAATCACCTTCGCCGCTTTCATGTGTTCATTGCGCCAGCATTCCGCACCGAGGCGAACCGCCATCAGATCGTGGCCAAGACAGATCAGATAGCCATCGGCAATTAAACCGCTATCGTTACAAAATCGACCTTCGATAATTTCCGCTTGGCCGATTTTTTGATAGTCGCTCAACGCCGCTGTCGGATCAAAACATTGCGCCATATACTTGGTCAAATCGTCCAGGGTACAGGCGGTAGCGGCGAACGCCGGTAATGACGACACACTCAGCGACAGGGCCATTGCGAACCCGCTTACACAATGCAAAACCGAACGAATTTTCATGGCGCGCCTCAGTGGGAATTTCAGTTACAACTCGCCGGCTTACGCGAATCGTTCTCGGGAATTAACTTCGCTGCAAGTTCTAACATCGCCGGTCCGCCGCAGCCCAAAATGCTTTTCACCGCGTCGGGGTTATCACCTTGGCAGCGGAACATGCCGTCACGCGCGAGATCGCCTTTGCCGCAAAACCGGCCTTTCAGCAAATCGTCCAGTCCGCTTTTTTGATAATCCGATGGCGCGCTCAAGTTAAGGCAAGCCGTGATATGGGTTGCCATGTCCTCGCGGTTGCACAAATCGCGCGCTAAAACAGCCGTTACTGGAGCCGCCGATAAGATGGCGATGAAAGCTATTCTTTTGAGTTTCATATTGGTCTTTTTTTGGATAAAAAAATTAAATACGGCCGCTGCAATCGGCCGGCTTACGCGTTTCGTTTTCTGGAATTGCATCTTTCGCTGCTGCCGCATGGGATTCGGTTTTACAGGCGAGAATGACTTTTAATTGGTCCGCATCATGCAACCAGCAAGACATCACACCATCGGAGACAAATAAAGGTTTGCCGCAAAAATGACCTTTTAGAATGTTGTCGCGGCCGCCCTGCTGCAATTTCGACAGATCTTTTTGTGCCGGATCAAGGCACCAAGAAATTAAATTTTTGATCTCGTCGACTTTGCAGCCTAGGTCGTATTCCGCATGGGCCACGCCGTTTAGTCCGCACGCAATAGTTACCGCGAAAAACGCGCTCAAATATTTCATTACTAATTTCCTCAAATTCGTTCGATGATTGTTGCCGTCGCCATGCCATGGCCGATACACATGGTTTGCAAACCGAATTGCCCGCCCGTCGCTTCCAATCCCACGAGCATTTTCGCCATTAGCGCACCGCCGGTTGCGCCGAGCGGATGGCCATGAGCAATCGCGCCGCCCCAAGGATTGACCTTAGCCATATCCGGTTTAATTTCCTTCGACCAACCCAATACGACCGTCGCAAATGCTTCGTTGATTTCGAACCAATCGATGTCTTTTGCGCTGAGGCCCGCCTTCTTTAACGCCAGTTGCGTCGCCGGGATGACACCCATCAGTTGTAATGTTGGATCGGAGCCGACCACCACACGGGCACGGAATCGCGCGCGTGCCTTAAAGCCATCGGCCTTGGCGACATCGCGATCGGCCACCAGCACCGCCGATGCGCCATCGGAAATTTGGCTGGCGTTACCCGCCGTTACGACGCCGTTGCCGCCGGGACGAAACACCGTTTGCAATTCTGCCATGCGTTTTTCGTCGATCACCTCGCGCACGCCTTCGTCGCGCGTTAGATTCGCTGCTGCGGTGTGCGGATCAACGCCAGGCGTCATGATGAGTTCTTTATTGCGCTCGGCCTTTGCTGCGGCCGCTGCCTTGCGATGGCTGTCTTTAGCAAAATCGTCGACGTCTTTGCGCGTCAAACCCCATTTCTCCGCCACGCGCTCGGCGCTCTCGCCTTGGTGGATCAAATCGTGTTTCTTAAAGAGCTCCGGATTCAAAAGCTCGAAACCTTTTGCCGATTGCCCAAGCGAAATATCCAAAAACATCGGCACGCGCGTCATGCTTTCTACGCCGCAACCGATGGCGTATTTCATATCGCCGGCGGCGATGGCTTGCGCCGCAAAATGCACCGCTTGCTGCGACGAGCCGCACATGCGGTTCAGTGACACGCCCGGCACTTCCACCGGAAATCCCGCCAGCAATACGCCGAGCCGACCGGGGTTCGCGCCCTGCTCGCCCGCCAGCGTGACGGTGCCATTGACCACGTCTTCAATTTTCGCCGGATCGATGCCGACGCGATCGACTAAACCCTTCAGCGCGTGCGCCAACAAACTATCGGGCCGCGTTTCGCGCAACGCGCCACCGCGTCGGCCGAACGGCGTTCGAACCGCTTCTAGAATTACTGCTTCTGCCATCATTTTCTCCACAGAACACTTGAATTCAATAGCCGAATGGTATCAGATTCTCCCCTTCAATCGGCGGCGACATACTGGGGTTTCGCACAGCCATCGCGCCAGGGCCCGCGCCACGCTTGCGTCGTGGCAAAGCATGCTCGAAGCGCCGCACCCTTATTGCCTCGCAGGCCGATAGATTATCGCGCACCATAGGCAACGAATATGCTTTGCAGGTATCATAGATTCATTCACTCACAGGAGTATTCGTGCAACGATTTGATGTCATCGTTATCGGTAGCGGCTTGGCCGGCATGTCCGTGTCGTTGCGCTTGGCGGAGCGCGGTAAGCGCGTCGCACTGATCACCAAACAACAACTGATCGACGGCGCGAGTAACTGGGCGCAGGGCGGTATCGCCGCGCCGATTGCCCACGATGATTCCACCGACGATCATGTCAAGGACACCATCATCGCCGGCGCTGGATTGAATGACGAAACCGCGACACGCTTCGTCGTCGAGCATGCGAAAGACGCGATCGAATGGCTGGTCGCGCGCGGCGTGCCGTTCACGCGCGACGAAACCAGCCCGCTGGGTTTTCACCTGACGCGCGAAGGCGGCCACAGTCATCGGCGTATTTTGCACGTCGAAGATGCGACCGGCCACGCGGTGCAACTGACGCTGACGGAGCAAGTGCAGCGCCAGCCGAACATCACGTTATTCGAACATCACATCGCGATCGATTTGATCACCGGCAAACGTTTAGGCCGCGACGAGCAACGCTGCTACGGTGCCTACGTGCTCGATAAAACTACCGACGAAGTGATGACGATCGCCGCGCCGAATACCGTGCTCGCCGCCGGCGGCACCGGTAAGGTTTATCTCTACACAACGAATCCAGACATTGCGACGGGTGATGGCGTGGCGATGGGTTGGCGCGCCGGTTGCCGCGTCGCGAATATGGAATTCATTCAGTTTCATCCGACCTGTTTATTTCATCCCCACGCGAAATCGTTTTTGATTACCGAGGCGGTACGCGGCGAAGGCGGATTACTTAAGCTCGCTGATGGCTCGCGCTTCATGCCGGCCCACGACGAGCGCGCCGAACTCGCGCCGCGCGATGTCGTCGCCCGCGCCATCGATTACGAGATGAAAAAGCGCGGTCTGGATTGCGTGTATCTCGACATTTCGAATAAACCCGAAGCGTTCTTGCGCGAACATTTTCCGAACATCATGAAGCGTTGCATGGAGCTCGGCATCGACATGACGAAGGATGGCATTCCGGTGGTGCCGGCGGCGCACTATAGCTGCGGCGGTGTGATGGCTGACCTAAATGCGCGCACCGATGTCGACAACCTTTATGCCGTCGGCGAAGTGGCGCACACCGGCTTACACGGCGCGAATCGCTTAGCGAGTAACTCGTTACTGGAATGTTTGGTATTTGGCCAAGCGGCAGCGGAAGATATTTTGAAATCTGCCACGCGAGACGTTCCCGATTTGCCGGCTTGGGACGAAAGCCGCGTGACCGATGCCGATGAAGAAATCGTCATCGCGCACAACTGGGCTGAGTTACGCCGCTTCATGTGGGACTATGTCGGCATCGTGCGCACCACAAAACGCTTGCAGCGCGCGCAACATCGCATTAAATTATTGTCCGATGAGATCAACGAGTACTACAGCAATTTTCGCGTGAGCAACGATTTAATCGAATTGCGTAATCTCGTGCTCAGCGCTGATCTGATCGTGCAATGCGCGCTGGCGCGCCACGAAAGCCGCGGCCTGCATTACAGCTTGGATTATCCTTTCCTCGCGGAACACGCGCTCAATACCGTGCTCACACCGCCCCGCTCCACTTACGCGCCGCGCGACCGTGCTGGGTAAAACCGAAGCGATTTATTTGACGGCGCAGATTCGGCTGATCGAACGCGCCGCGATCGAAGACAATCCGCGCCTTCACTTGATGGAGCGCGCCGGTGAAGCCGCAGCGGACCTCGCGCGCAGCTTGCTTAACGAAAACGCCACCAACGTATTAGTCCTCGCCGGGCCGGGCAACAACGGCGGCGATGCATACGTGGTCGCGAGATTACTAAAACGCTGGTTTTATCACGTCGATGTCGTGTCGCTGGAAGATCCGAAAAAAATCGAAGGCGATGCGGCGGCGGCGTTCACGATGTGGCAAGAAGCCGGTGGCGCAATTTGCGACGCGATCCCTACCGATACGCGCTACGATTTGGTGATCGATGGATTATTCGGCATTGGCCTGACGCGTGAGATTTCCGGTGCCTATCGAAAATTGATTGCGCACGTTATCGAATTGAATATTCCCGTGCTCGCGCTGGATATTCCGAGCGGCCTGGACAGCGACACCGGCATGGTGCGCGGCATCGCATTGCCGGCGACGGAAACGGTGACCTTCATCGCATTAAAACCGGGCCTGCTCACTCGCGACGGTCCGGATTATTGCGGCAATGTGCGCGTCGCGAATCTCGGCCTGGCGACGGAAGAATACGTCGGCGCCGATGGTCGTTTGTTGCGCGAGGACACGGTCAAACATTTGCTCGGCCCACGCAAAAAAAATTCGCATAAAGGATTATTTGGCGACGTGGCGATTATCGGCGGCGCGGAAGGCATGGTCGGCGCGCCACTCCTGGCTGCGCGCGCGGCGCTGAAGCTCGGCGCAGGGCGGGTATTCGTTGGCATCGTAGCGAAAGACGCGCCGAGCGTCGATCCGCAATACGCAGAAATCATGCTGCGCGAGGCGGACAATATTCTCACGCTGGCGAATGTTGCGGCGCTGATCGTCGGCCCCGGACTGGGAAAATCCGTCGCGGCGAAACGCTTGTTGATTCGCGCGATTGATACTGATTGGCCGCTGATTATCGACGCGGATGGCCTAACGTGGATCGCCGCCGAGCCCGATCTGCAATTGGCACTGCACAATCGCGAAGCGACGACTATCATCACGCCGCACCCGGCGGAAGCAGCACGGCTGCTCGGCACGTTAACCGGCAATGTGCAAAACGATCGCTTAGCGGCAGCGCGCGAATTGGTCAATCAATTGCACAGTCACGTCGTCTTAAAAGGCGTCGGCAGCATTTGCTTCACGCGCGAAGGTAAGTGGCATATCAACACCAGCGGCAATCCCGGCCTCGCCAGCGGCGGCATGGGCGACGCGCTCGCCGGCATGATCGCGGCGTTAATGGGTCAAGGGATTAGCGCCGAGCATGCGATGTTGTACGGCGTTCATCTGCACGGCGCGGCGGCGGATCGCTGTGTCACTAACGGCATCGGCCCGATTGGGCTGACGGCGAGCGAAGTGATCGATTCGGCAAGAAGCCTGATCAATACCTGGGTGTGTAAGTAAGCATCAACAGGACGACAATCGAGCTGACAGGCAAGCGGGGTGCGGCTCTTCAAGCATTCATATTGCAATGAATGCGCGCATAGGCGTGTGAAAAAAAAGACGGTACTTGCGAGTGTTTTGACGGCCGTGGCCAGCGTAGGAGCTTGTGCCGCATTTCTAATGCTCAGCGCCGACGATCCTTACCTTGGATTCAAGGGCTATTTTCTAATTTGCGCAAGTGCAGTCATCAGCACAGCGGCACTCCTCGCCTGGGCCTGGGGCAGACCGCTAAGCCAAGCCGTCGCGATTCTCGTCGGCGGGACTATTTTAAGCGTTGGATTATTTTTTGCTTCGACTAATCTAACGGTTTGGATAGCAGATTCTCGCCGTGATGCTCATCACGCAAAACAAGACGAGGAATACGCGAAATTGTATCGATCAGCTCGTGCGTATTATTTCGAAAACGTCACGTACGATCCGCAGAAAAATAAAATGCTAACGCGCGTCCCGAGAGAACCCTGGCCTTCTGAACATCCGGTCATTGTCGTTCCGTTTGGGGCTGCATTCATCTTAATTCTTCAAGAATCCAACGCGTGGGCATTCGACGGAAACACCTCAACGCGTGTCGAATTTAGTGGCGCGATTAGCGATGGCACGACCGTTACGCCGGGATCATTTACCTTTCAGGGGAAGCGCTACTCAATCGAGCAAATCCGTTTTGCTGACATGGCGTATGGGCGCGACCACAGTGGCAACGGGATTTTCATCAATCCAACATTGGTTGATACGATCGCGCCCGCACCGGAAATTCGCCAAGGCAAAACGTCTTGATCAAACATGCGCTAACTTTTCGCTTGAGAACATTAACATGCGCAAATAGCAAAATGCTGAGCTGTGATGTTAGCTTCAACCGAGTGAGAATTTACGATCACCAGATCGATAGCATCACGATTGCTCGGGGTAATGCAACGAGATTTAGCGTTTTTCAACGCCATCGGCCACAAACCGTCATGCGATCACAAAACTTCAATGTCCATAATCTGACGTTGATTGTCCCATCGCGGCTAAGTTTCCGCGATAAACACTCTCAATCGTTCTAACGCTTCGTCCCACTGCTTTGAAGCATGGTCTAGGTAGTTCTTGGCCTTTCTGAGTCCCTCAGGTCGAATGAGAAACCTGCTTTCCCGGCCAACGCGTTCGCTTACAACCATACCAGCTCGCTCCAACACATCGAGGTGCTTGCTAACACCCTGCCGAGTGAGATTGACTCCTGCCGCTAGTTGAACAATAGAGCGTAGTTGGCCATCTTTCATCTGCGACAAGAGGAACAGCCGGGTAACATCGCCCAGTGCGGCAAATATGG
>JANOGO010000202.1:0-4841 GCA_031406045.1 Pseudomonadota bacterium | reverse complement strand
CGGCGATCTCGCTCTTCGGCCGCGCTACTGAAAAGCGAGATTGCTTCGCGTTGCTTTCCATGAACCGACCTTCAAAGGTAGGGTGGATCAAGCGCAGCGGATCCACCATGGGCGAAAAAAATCGGCGAACGATGTTCGCCTCGGTGGATCCGCTTTGCTTGATCCACCCTACAACGCCAACGTTTACGCTGTTCATGGTCCATGAGCAGTATCGGCCGCGCCAATACAGGCAGCTCGCAATGACAAGTTGGGATAAATTCAGGGTCATCTTGAGAATTTCGATGCCCTCGTCACCCCACGGACCTCAAATCGAATCGCATCGAGTTGCTTGCCGCTTGCGTCCAGTAACGCAAGCGTGAATTTCCCCGGCGTTGGCTGCCACCAGTTCGCTGAAATCGCCGTGGCGCTTTTCGCTTCGTTGAGCAACCAGCGATGCGCTTTATTTTCCGGCTCTGCTTCGAATCGCACGCGCTGATTCTCCGCTGGAATATCCGGATCAAGTGACAAAATTTCGCCGTCGCGCGGGTAGCTAATACGCGGCCGGCTCGTGGCGGCGGGCTTGAGCGTTGCGCCGCTGGTTTCTGTTCCAACTAAAAATAATTCTGTTTGCGATGTATCGAGCGGATCGCTAACACGCACTAAATTTTTCGGTATCACTCGCTCGATCTCTCGCGAATTGGCGTGCAGATAATTCATCACCGCCAGCCAAATCGGCGCGGCGCCGGTGACGCCGGAAACGTTGGTCATCGGCGCGCCGTCGAAATTGCCGACCCACACGCCGACCGTATAGCGCCGCGAAAAACCGATGCACAAATTGTCGCGCATGTCTTGGCTGGTGCCGGTTTTCGCGGCGCTCCAATAGCGCGTGGCGAGCGCATTTTCCAAGCCGAAGCTTAAACTGCGCGCGGCGCGGTCCGACAAAATATCGTTCACTATATATACCGCGCCAGGATCAAGCACCGGCGCGGCTCCTGGCGATGTCTTGGCTGTGAGCGACAACTGGAGCGGACCCTGGCGACCCTCGTTTGCGAGTGTGCGATAGACGTTGGTGAGTTCCCACAGGCTGACTTCCGCGCCGCCGAGGGCTAATGCCGGGCCGTAGAAATCGTCACCTTCCTTTAACTGCGAAAATCCCAGTTCGCGCAGCCGTTGCAGAAAATTTTCGCCGCCGACCAGCGCTAAGGTTTTCACGGCGGGCACGTTCAACGAACTCGCCAGCGCCGCGCGCACTTTCACCCAACCGCGAAAATCGCGATCGTAATTTTGCGGCACGTACAGGCCGGTTGGGGTGTTAATGTTCACCGGCGAATCGTCCAGCGGCGAAGCGGCGGTGAGCAATTTTTTTTCCAGCGCGAGTTGATAGAGAAACGGTTTCAAGGTCGAGCCCGCTTGACGAAACGCACGAACGCCATCGACGTGCGCCGCGCTGGAGGCCGCGCCGCCATTGCCGACATAGGCCAACACCTCGCCGCTTTGGTTGTCTACCGCCAGCAACGCGCCGTCGTTGACGGTGCGGGTTTTGAGTTGCGCGAGCTCTTGTTGCAATGTTTGCAACGCGTAACGCTGCAGCTCTCCATTTAACGTCGAGCGAACCGATGGCGTATTTTTGCTCAGCAGTTGCCGCGCCACCTGCGGCGCAAACGCGATGCGTTGAATGTCGCGCGCCGGCTGCGCAAATAGTGATTCAAGCCGGCTCATATAAGGAGCGCAGTTCGATTCTCGCGCCAGCGTGCAGGCGCGGCGCGCGATTTGCTGCGGTTTGCCGTTCGGCGACGGCAGCATCGCCGCGAGCAGCAACGCATCGTTTTGATCCAAGCCGCTCGGCGCTTTGCCGAGCAGCACGCGGCTCGCGGCATGAATGCCGGCGATTTCGCCGCGGAAACTGACGAGGTTTAAATAGGCTTCGAGGATTTGCGCTTTGCTCCAGGCGCGCTCCAGCGCCAGCGCGGCGCGGATTTGCGCCCATTTTTGGGGCAGCGTTCGCTGGTTTTGCCTTGGCTTTAGGGAAGGGTCAATAAGCGCGGCAAGCTGCATCGTAATCGTACTCGCGCCGCGATTGCTGCGGCCGCGCGCCGCATCTGTCAACGCGCTTGCCAGCGCCAGCCAATCGACCCCGTGATGGTTATAAAAGCGCCGATCCTCGGCGGCAACGACGGTTTTCGCCAAAACGGGCGAAACGCTGTTTAGGGCGATCCAAGGCAGCCGGCGGCCACGAAAATCGACGCGAAGCTCATGGATGACCCGGCCGTTGCGGTCGAGCAATTGGGCGTCGCTCGGGCGAAATCGGGCTTTAGCGGATTCGAAACTCGGTGGGCTGCCGATCCAAAATAGCGCCAAAAGGCAAGCGAAAAAGATCGCTGATGCACCGATTCCTTTAATCGCAGTTTTTGTTAACATATTGTAATTGTTACATATTACGGCCAAACGTATGTCACTTCCAACTTTCCATCAACATCCACTATGTCATTCCCGCGAAGGCGGGAATCCATTTGGCGTCCGAAAAAAACTATCCATGGATCGTGAAATCGGCGCTCAATACACTCAATGCTCTATGGATTCCCGCCTTCGCGGGAATGACAGTAAACCACAAACCCGCAAAGCCGAAATCCCCTCCCCTTCAAGGGGAGGGTTAGGGTGGGGATGGGTTTCTGCCGGCCCGAGAACCCATCCCCCTGGCCCAAGACCACCCAGACCCAACCTCCCCCCTTGAAGGGAAAAGAGCAATCTAAGCCAAGATTTGCCAACCCGCTATGTTGCAATTAAACAACAAGCCCAGGGGAGGGAGTGGCGCGCAATCACTAAGAACTTGAGCGAACGAATCCTTTTTTGGCATCATGGTGCTAACTTCTCAGTTTAGAGAGGTGCTAGCAAGTCAGGCAGTCCGCCTGTGAGGGGGGTAAGCTTGTAAAGGCGCCCACTTAATATTCATTTAGGAGATTTTTAATGAAACGTAATTTAATAGCTCTAGCGGTCGCGGGCGCCTTCCTTGCTCCGGCTGCAGCGATGGCTGACGGCAGCGGCATCGTGCTGTCTGGTGTGGTTCACGGCGATATCGGTTTTGGTTACGAAAAATGTGATGGTGCTTGCGATCAAGATACCGGCCTTGGAACCAACATCGCTTATAAGCGTCAAGCCAACATCGGTACGTTCGCGACCCGTTGGTCAATCGACGGCACCGAAGATTTGGGTTGGGCAAAGGCGATTTTTAGTCTGGCCATGGATCAAAAGTTTGCTGGTTCGGGTAACGAGAGCAACACTTCTACTGGCGGTGGTGGTCAAAACAACAACAACAACAACGTTGGCGGTGGTGATTTGAACAATCGTAATAGCTTCTTAGGTTTGTCCGGTGGTTTCGGTACGATCAAGATTGGTCAAAACGAGCATCTGTATGAGATTCAACAGATTCTGCAAGATCCGGATCCTGCATCGGAAAACACCTTCAGCACCCTGTCGCTGATGACTTCTTGGGGCGGCGTGCATAACGGCTTTACCCGTCGTGACGGTCAAAGCATTTGGTATGCATCGCCTAGCATTGGCGGCGCGACCATTGAGGCGGCTTACATCACTCCCCAGGGTAATAAGACTGACAATTTGAGTCCCTACGGCGTTCAATTCGGCGCCAATTGGAAATCTGCGTTCGGTTTGTCACTGTATGGCGCGTATGCACAATACAATGACGAAGGTGGATTTAAGAACAAGAACAAGGCTTTCCGTCTAGGTGCAGGTTTCGGCACGGGCCTATTCCAAGTGGACGTATTTGGCGAGCAACTCAAGTTCGATGGTAGCGGCATCAACGACAAGCAGACGAACATTGGCGTCTCCGGCGCGTTGAATTTTGGCCAACACCATATCCGCGGCGCACTTAGTATGGCTGGTAAGTTGAAAACCAGTAGTGGCACGGTGCCGGATAGCAGCGCACGTTTGATTCTGCTTGGTTATGCTTACACGTTATCGCCCCGTACCGAGCTCCAAGTGAACTATGGCATGGTCGATAACAAGAAAAATGCTAGCTACAACGTCGGTGCAGACGGCAATGACGCCAACCGCTTTGGCGTTGGCATTCGCCACACGTTCTAATTTCAATCCGGCCTAGCCGGAGCGAAAGCAGTAAATTGAAACGGGCACCTTCGGGTGCCCGTTTTGCTTTGTAGCCCGGATGCAATCCGGGGGTGCGGATTCATTTATAAGCCGCTTATCAATAATTGTGTTACGCTATACGTGTATATCAATTTGAGGTGACTGATATGTTAGCAATTAGACTGCCGGAAGACGTGGAATCAAGATTAGATAAGCTTGCCGTTAAAACCGGACGGACTAAAACCTATTACGCGCGCGAGGCGATTTGCGAATATTTAGACGATCTTGAAGACTACTACCTCGCTGAAGCAAGGCTGCGAACCAAGGCAAAATCGATTCCGATAGACGATGTGGAGCGTCAGCTTGGTTTGGCGGATTGAATTTGATCCGCGGGCGGTGAAGGAATTATCGAGGTTTGACCGACCCATACAACAACGCATCTTAAAAGTTCTACGAGAAAAAATCGCGACACTCGACGATCCGCGAAGCATCGGCGAAGCATTACGCGGCGAAGAACTCGGGCGATTCTGGAAATATCGAATGGGTTCTTATCGACTGATCTGCGATATTCGCGATGCGGAGATTATGATCCTGGTGATTCGGATTGGTGATCGGAAAGAGGTTTATGAGAAGTCGTAGCCCGAATGCAATCCGGGAACACAAACCCCGGATTGCATCCGGGCTACATTCCTTGGTCATTGCGAGCAACGCGAAGCAATCTCGTTTTATTCGCGGCAGAGACTGCTTCGCACTTTCCATGAACC
>JANOGO010000269.1:0-2311 GCA_031406045.1 Pseudomonadota bacterium | reverse complement strand
GGCTGCAAAAGCCGCTGAGCGGTCCATATTTCGCCGCTTTCTTGGGCAATAGAACCACTATTGCCCGGCGAAATCGTCAAAATCTGTCCTCGCTCACCCGCTTTTTCGCGGCGATTCTTTAAGTCCGACAGGCTCCTAGGGCCAAGGCTACCCCGTCCCGACCAATGAAGGCTGGCTCGAACTGGCTGCCCTCAAGAATTTTTATACCGGCGAAGTTATCGGTTGGGCGATAGATGGACGAATGACAAAAAAGTGGGTAACCGAAACCGTTTGCGTGGCGTACTGGCGTAAAAAAACCAACACTTTACTTGGATCGAAACAACGCTATGCGGCGCAGTTTCGGATTGTGATAATATTTGGTCGATAGAAAAAACAGGGGAAAAATATCGTCAGTTCGCTCCTTGCGGTGACCGATAAGAAAAACCGATATGAACCTCACTTCGAAAAAATGTAGGGCGCTAAATTCCCGCGTGACGGATTGTGGCGTTAACCTTGCGAATTCCATATGATCGCGACCGATTTGAACCAGGGTTCTCGAGCCACGTATGAACACTGGCTTGCCCTAATCTCGCAGTTGCTCGGCCAGTTGGGCGTTCCATCGTCCACCGGTGCGGCTCCTGCAGACTCTGGCCATTTGCCATTCCCCGTCGATCAGGTCGCTAAGGCGGCATCGATCACTCAGCAGTCACTGCAAAGCATGCTCCAAGTACTCGTGCCGGCTCTGCAGACCGGCATGCCAAATCTGCTGGCGCAATGGGGCAAGCAGTTGGCCCCATTTTCGTTCGCCAAGCCCGGCGACACCGCAGATGCGAACGCCCAGTCAGCGTTCGCGCCGTGGCTCGCGTTCATGCCGAACCTGGCCGCTGTCATGCCTGCGATGTCGTCTGCCATGCCGACCATCGATACGGTCATGCCGCAAGCCCCGCTTCAAGCAATCAACAAGGCCTGGATCGATATGGCGAGCCGTCTCACGGGGACCAGTCCGGCGCAGATCGATACTGCGTTTGACCGTACCCACGGCGCCTTCAGCGATGGTGTGGGATTGGGCCCTACGCGCAAGTCGAATGCGGCATGGCGCGACGTGATGAGCGCCGGCGTCGCACAGCAAGACGCGCGAACCCACTACGCAAGCTTGTTACAGAACGCCTACTTGCAAGGATTCCAACGGCTGTTATCGGCGCTTGCAACCAAGGGCGACGCTGGCGAGCGCATAGACAGCGTGCTGAAATTGATCAAGATGTTGACAATCAACATCGAACAGGCGGTGCACGAGACGCTACAGTCCGAGGGTGGGTTAGCGGCGACAGCCGCGCTTATTCGCGCCGATCTCACCTACCGCAAGAAGATGCAGCAGGTGGCTGCCGTTTTCTCTGAGCAATTCGATATGACCTCGCGGCGTGAACTTGACGAAGCGTTTCGCGAGATTCAGGCGCTCAAGCGTGAACTGCGCGCGACGCGGATCAGCGATACTGGCGGCAGTAATGAACCGCAACGCGCGCCTGCGCGTAAACCCAGGGCGACAAAGAAAACGGCGAACAAAAATGATTAATCCCTTGGAGCAGGCGCAGTTGCTCGGCCGCGCGGCGGCGGCACTAGCGATCACACCGGAGTCCGCGACGAAAGAGCTGCAAGCAGCAAACGACAAGTTAACACGTGGACTAAAGAAACTTGGGCAGCTTTCAGAGGATGAGCTGGCCATCGCGACCGCACCGCGCGACGAGGTGTGGCGCGAAGACATGGTGTGCTTGTACCGTTGCCGTCCAACCGTCGACAAACCGCACCCTGTGCCGATCCTTATCGCCTACGCGCTCGTAGGACGCTTCCAGATGATTGACCTTGAGGCCGATCGATCGCTGGTGCGCAAGTTGCTGGCCAGCGGCTTCGACGTTTACTTCATCGACTGGGGCCTGCCGGGGCGCGCGCAGCGCTGGCATGGGATCGATGACTATGTATCGGGCTATCTTGATCGTTGCGTGGATGTGGTCCGTCAGCGTTCCGGGGCCGAGCGCATCAACCTCATGGGAATTTGCCAGGGCGGCGTGTTTTCCGCCTGTTACGCGTCCCTGTTCCCACAAAAGGTGCGCAACCTTGCACTCACCGTTACACCGCTAGACTTTCACGGCGACCTGAAGGAACCGCAAGCGGGCGCAGGTTACATGAACGGATGGGCGCGCTCGATGACGGCTCAGGATGTCGATGACTTCGTCGATGTTTACGGCTCCGCGCCGGGTTCCCTGGTGGGCTTCGCGTTCCTGATGATGAATCCGGTAAGTAACATGACGAAATACACCACGGACCTGATCGATGTACT
>JANOGO010000242.1:0-3260 GCA_031406045.1 Pseudomonadota bacterium | reverse complement strand
GTTTTGGCGCGATGTGGTGTGGGCCATCGCCGCCGGCGTTGCCAGCGGTTGGCTGTGTGGATTTTTAGTCGGCTATTGGGTGTTATATCTGCGCCGCGTGCATCGTGAGGCGTTGGGCTTGGAGGAATTTTTAGCGCTTGGACTAATCGCGTTTTCCTATGGTTTGGCCTTACTCATTCACGGCTACGGCTTCCTCGCCGTGTTCGCTGCCGGACTTGGGTTGCGCCGGATTGGCCGCACCGGTTTGACGGCGGCACTGACTAAAATTTCGCCGCGAATTCAAACACCAATCGTAGGCGATAGCCGAATGAACGCGGCGCCGGAAACACCGCCGGAAATGGCCAACGCGTTGATCGATTTCAAAGAGCAATTGGAACGCATCGTCGAAGTCGCGGTTGTCGTGTTACTCGGCAGCATCATTACTACGCAAAGTTTTACGCCGTCGGTGCTGTGGTTTTGCGCCTTACTGTTCATCTTCATCCGCCCGGTCGCAGTGGTGCTTGGGTTGGCGGGTTCGCGTACGCCGCGCGCGCAAATCCGCTTGCTGGCATGGTTCGGCATTCGTGGTTTGGGATCGCTTTACTATTTGATGTTCGCAATCAATCACGGTCTGCCGAACGAGATCGCAGAGGAGTTTATTAACGTCGTTTTCGGCGTGATCGCAACATCGATCGTCGTGCACGGCATATCGGCAACGCCGCTGATGGAACGATATTATGGGCAGCGAGCCCTGAAGTAGTATTGAATTACCAAACTGTACGGAAGGAGCGAAGCGAATTCCGGGGATCGTTTCCCCGGATTACACTGCGTTTCATCCGGGCTACATTAAAGACAGCACTGGCCTGTAACCCGCTTGGATATTGCCTCGCAGGGCATGCCATGCCGAACGGCAAGCGCGGTGCGACTCGTGGCACGGCAGGTTTTACAGCGATCGCTCGATCTTGATCACAACCCGGATCGCGATTTTCCCGTTAACATTTTATGAACCAATTTCAACTTGATTTTTTTGTGCCTGCCCATTCTTTCTCGAGAAATTTTTGCATTTCCTCGGGAGAGATCGAGTTATCCCGATCGGCGTCAATTGCAGCCCAATCTCTAACGCCTCTTGCGCCTCTTGCGCCTGTTCCGCTCGGGGCATGACCGGAAGTTTCATTTTCCTTAGCTGCGGGATGAGTAGGGCTTTGTGTGGCAGTCGTTCCCGCGCCGGTTTTTTCGCCACTCGTTGCCGCCGGCGCTGTCGCGGGATGAGACGGAGATTCTTGTGCTGTGGTGGCGGAACCAGATTGCGGTTTAGCCGGCATCTGATCGTCGGCAGCGTAAGAGATACTGTTTAAAGAAAGTGCCGCAAGCGCAACTATTAATTTCGATTTCATAAAAAATACCTTTCTGGCAAGTGATTGAGTGGGAGGCTCGTGGGCCTATGCGATCCTTCGCAGATTCCGTGCCAATTAATGTCGCCTAACTTCGATCTGATCAATCAGCACCCTCGCAACAGTCACTTTAATCCGTGTTATCGAACACCCGCAGACGGCTATGCCCTCGGAATTTGGTAGACCTATTTTTTAGAGAAATCGCTTCCGATCGGCAAAGATTGCAAAAAATCGAGTAGATTTTTCAAATTGAACGATGCTTTCATCGCGTGTTTTAGAACGCGAACGCCTTAAACCCCATGTCGATGCCGAAAATCGCTTTCTATCTCAGTGGATTGCTAGTCCCGCCGCGCTACGTGTGAACAAAATGCATAACCCTGTGGCATGAATTGTTCTGGCACGGAATGTGCACTGGGTTAATCGCGGCGGCCGTTTAGCAAAACGGCACGCCCTTGTAAATGAACCGATTAACTTATGAACTTAAGGACTAGCGATGAACATAAAACTTAAACCCACCATTGTTATAACGATGATGATTCCGTTATTAGGAATGCCGTTGGCGTTCTCCACCGCGGCTGCGGAAGGCGATAAAGCAACTGAACAAAGTATAGCGGCGGCGAAGGCATTTCGACTCATGCGAGCAAGCCAATTGATCGGCAAGAACGTCGAAAACGCGCAAGGAGAGAATCTTGGCGAGATAAAAGATTTGGTAATCGACGTTAACAACGAGCGCGTTTTCTACGCGATTTTGGAGTTTGGAGGATTTTTAGGATTGGGCGAAAAGTTATTCGCCTATCCTGTACGTTCTTTCAATCCAACGTCCGCGGATACGGATAAATTGGTACTGAATGTCGATAAAGAAAAGCTTAAAGCAGCGCCGGGTTTCGCGCGGGATAGTTGGCCGGATTGGCTCACTTATGGCAAACAGGTCGATAAGTATTATGGCGAAACGGTCAAACTCAAGCCGATTGCTAATCAAAAACTAGTTCGCGCCAGCGAGCTAATCGGCAAAGACGTCAACGACCGCATGGGTAAGGACATGGGAGAAATCGACGACATGGTGGTGAATATGAGCAGTGGCCGAATCCACTACGCGGTGCTCGAGTTTGATCAGTCGTGGAATTTAAACGACAAGCTCATTTCCCTGCCATTGCGATCGTTTAACTACGTTGCCAATGACCAGGATTTGATGCTCAATATAGATAGGGAGTCGATCGATACGAAGCGCGCCTATCAAAATGACAGTTGGCCCGATATAAACGATCATAATTATCGGGCAGAGACCGATAGGTATCTGGGAACGTTACCGAAATCGTCGGCCGCGGCGGGCCCGGAAGCTCGATTTACGAAGGTGGATGTCAATAACGACGGTGTTATTAGTAAGAGAGAGGCAAACATCGATCCGTCCGTCAAGCAAGCTTGGATAAAGCTCGACAAAGACAAGGATGGGATTGTCAGCCGCGTAGATTTTTTGGCGTATAAATGGACTAGATAAGTTTATCGGCAAACCTGAGACCGGCGCGGGTTGTACGTACCGCGCCGGTCTCTTCGCCTGGCGTAGGCGATTCGTCGGTGATTCTAGGAACGTTCGAATTATCTGAATTGAGAAGCGTCTTATCCACTGACTTCTATGCGTGCATCTAATCCACCGTTATTCGTTGTTTTTAACGTCGGCGCCGGCGATAGCGATGCCGCAGAAACTCGCGCAGCAATCGAGAGCGCTTGTACTGAGGCGGGTCGAGCGTTACATATGATGGTGGTAGATGACCCGCGCCGAATCGGCGAGCTCGCGCGGGAAGCCGTGCGTCGCGCAACGGAGGTTAACGGAGTCGTGGTTGCAGCGGGTGGCGATGGTACCATCAACGCAGTGGCGCAGGCTGCGCTTGGAAG
>JANOGO010000240.1:0-4559 GCA_031406045.1 Pseudomonadota bacterium | reverse complement strand
CGGCTAAGGCGATTTATGGCGAAGATCCGCTCGCCGATGTTCCGGGCTTAAAAGACTACACAACGATGCTGCGCCAACGCCCCCACGCCATCACCGTGAACAACGATCGCAAGAAGGGCATGGAAGAATTTGTCACGCGTCGAAAATAGCTAACTAGGGAAGCTCTGATTTATTTCGAGTTCTAAGCAAGACAAGGCGCGAAGGAAAAATTGTGACGCCGCATATGTTGATATGTAAGAAACAATTTTTCCTGAGCAACGCAGGATTGCGACGAAATCGGAATAAATCAGAGCTTCCATAGATTGATGAATGCCCGGAGAGCCAGTATTGATGAGGCTTCCAGGGCAATGACGATAGCCTTTAGGTGTGCGTACGTATGAGGCGGGAGTGATCGCAGCAGATCTAGTCGAATCGTTCGACCTCAATGATTTGCCGAATCGGTTTTACGACAACCCTTATGTTTTCTATCAAGCGCTGCGCGATTTGGCGCCAATCAAACGGCTCGCGGACGGATCGTATTTTTTTACGCGTTACGCCGACGTGCTCGCGGTCTACAACAATCCGCAAATTTTTAGCTCCGATAAAAAAATCGAATTCAAGCCTAAGTACGGCGATTCGTTGCTATACGAGCATCACACCACCAGTCTGGTATTCAACGATCCACCGTTGCACACCCGCGTGCGCCGGCTCATTACCGCAGCGTTGACGCCGCGCGCCATCGGCGCAATGGAGCCGGCGCTGATCGCGTTGGTCGATCGCCTGCTCGATCAAATGCAACGAAAAAATGAAATCGATTTGATCGAAGATTTTGCCGCGGCTATTCCAATCGAAGTGATCGGTAATTTGCTCGGCGTGCCAAGACAAGAACGTGGTCCCTTACGCGGCTGGTCGCTGGCAATTCTAAGCGCGTTGGAACCGACAATCTCACAGAACGTTTTTGAAAACGGAAATCGCGCCGTACGTGAATTTTTGGATTACCTCGCGATACTCATTACCGATCGCCGCGCCCATCCCGGCGATCCGCAGCGCGATGTGCTGACGGCGTTAGTTCAAGGCGAGAGCAGCGGCGATCGCTTGACCGAAGCCGAGTTATTGCACAACTGTATTTTCATACTGAATGCCGGCCATGAAACCACTACCAATCTGATCGGCAACGCGTTGGTGTCGTTATACGAATGGCCCGAGCAACGGCGACGCTTAATCGCCGCACCGGACTCGCTCAAAAACGCGATCGAGGAATTTTTACGCTTCGAAAGTTCTAACCAGCTCGGCAATCGTATCACCATCGAAGATACGGAAATCGACAACATCAAGATGTCAAAAGGCACACGCATTCATCTTTGTATCGGCGGCGCCAACCGCGATCCGGCACAATTCCCCGATCCTGATCGGCTCAATCTCGGCCGTACGCCCAATCGCCACCTCGCGTTCGCGTGGGGCATCCACGCCTGTGCCGGGATGAGCCTCGCACGCTTGGAAGGCCGTGTGGCACTGAGCCGGTTTTTACAGCGCTTCCCAAATTATGAACTCATCGGCATACCGCAACGGAACAAACGCGCTCGGTTTCGAGGTTTTTTAGCGATTCAAATCGCTAAAGAGTGATCGCAGTTAACAGCCTATTCAATTTGCAATTCGGACGTAAACGACCGATAATAGTTCAGTGACCGGCCACGAATTCATCCGAAAAGTTAGAGCGGTCGGCAAACGAAACGATATTCGCGTTGAACTTAACGCCAGTCGCGGCAAGGGTAGTCACCAAACACTTTACTATGGCGATACGTTTACGATCGTGCGCAATCTTAAAGATGAGCTTAAGACGGGTACCTTCCACGCGATGTGTGCCCAACTCGGAATTTCCGCCCAGGACCTTTGAGGAAATTGCATGAATCGTTTTGAATACGCTGTATTGCTTAAGCCCGCTCACGAAGGGGGTTTCGTTGTCACTTGCCGCGATTTACCGCAACTGGTCACCCAGGGCGAAACTCGCGAGCATGCGCTCGGCGAAGCCATCGATGCCATGGATGAAGTATTTGCTGCCTACATGCTCGATAAACGCGACTTTCCATTGCCAAGTAAGCTGCGCCGTCGTGAGCATTGGGTTGCACCGCCTGCCGAAACTATCGCCAAGGCTGCTCTGTATACGGCGATGCGCGCTGCCGGCATGAGCAATGTGCAACTGGCCAAGGCGCTTAACGTTGACGAAAAAGAAGTTCGACGATTGCTCGATCCACACTACGGCTCCAAGCTGCCGCGAATCGCCCAGGCAATCCAGTTATTGGGGCAGCGTCTGGTGATCGGACTGGAATCGGTGCGAGACTGAGTTTTTTCTCAAATAAATTTTGTATTAATTGATCGCGCCACGAGCCCCATCCCGCTTGCCTCTTGGCGCAGCATGCTCTGGAACTGGCTCCGGTATTGCCTCCTGGCGCATCGCCTGTTTTTCGGGCACACTACGCGTCGATAAAATCTAATCTAATATTTTTCATGGCGCAGCAATTTCAACTTTTAGTATTCGATTGGGACGGCACGCTGGCGGATTCCGCTGCGTTGATCGTCGATTCGATTCGAAACGCCTGCGAGGATTTGCATTTGCCGGTGCCGGCCGAGCGGGATTGCCGTTACGTGATCGGACTGGGTTTGCAGGATTCCATGCTGCGTTTGTTGCCGTCACTGGCCGAAGCGGATTACCCGCCATTTTTGGATCAATTTCGGCATCATTTTTTGCAGCGTGATCATGAGACGCCACTTTTTCTCGGTATGGAAAATTTGTTGGGTGAATTGGAAAGTAACGGCCATTGGCTCGCCGTGGCGACCGGGAAATCTCGCGCGGGATTGCAGCGCTCGCTTGAGCAAACCGGCATCGGCAAACGTTTTCACACCACGCGCTGCGCCGACGAATCGCATTCAAAGCCGAATCCCGCGATGCTGTTTGAGGTGATGAATTCGCTCGGCATAGCGAAAGAAAATACCTTGATGATCGGCGACACGTCGCATGATTTATTGATGGCGCAGAATGCCGGCGTCGCGGCTGTTGCGGTCTCTTATGGTGCCCATGATATTGACGAATTGCATGCGCTCAATCCGCTGGCTTGTGTGGATTCCGTCGCGGCGTTACGAACATGGCTGATGCAGAACGCCTAATCTGCGCAGCGAGTCGCCTCGAAAATAGCGGTAGCGGCGTGCGTTTCGATTTGCAGTGGGGTACGAAATCCATCGCCGCGTTCGCCATTCGTAGCAAAGAAAAAGTTTACGCATATCTAAATAGTTGCCCGCACCAAGGCACGGAATTGGATTGGCAAGAAGGCGAATTTTTCGATGAAAGCAAGTTATACTTAATGTGTGCCACTCATGGCGCCGCGTTTTTTCCTGATACCGGCTATTGCTGCGGCGGACCGTGCCGCGGACGTAGCTTAACCAAGGTTGCGGTGGAAGAACGCGACGGACATTTCTACTGGCTGGAGCCCGAATAAATCCATGACTGACACGACCGAACCGAACTGGGAACGCAAGACCATCGAAAAACTCGCCTATTCCGCGCTGGAGGAACAAAAGCGTACGCGGCGCTGGGGCATCTTTTTTAAAGTGTTGACGTTTCTGTATTTGCTTTTTGTCGCCCTCGCCGCACTCGGCTGGTTGCGCCACGGTACCGGCACATCGGCGGCGACGCATACGGCCGTGATCGACGTTCGTGGCGTAATTGCCGACGGCAACGAAGCATCGGCCGATCGCATTATGGACGGATTGCGCGCCGCGTTCGAAGATAGCAAAACCAAAGGCGTGGTGATGCGCCTGAACAGCCCCGGCGGTAGCCCGGTGCAAGCGGGGCAGATCAACGATGAGATCAAGCGCTTGCGCGCCAAGTATCCGAAGATTCCGTTGTACGCCGTGGTTGACGATGTTTGCGCATCCGGTGGTTATTACATCGCCGTCGCTGCCGATAAAATTTTCGTCGACAAGGCGAGCTTGATCGGTTCCATCGGCGTGTTGATGGACGGCTTCGGCTTCACCGGCACGATGGAAAAACTCGGCGTGGAACGGCGCTTGATTACGGCCGGCGCAAACAAAGGCATGCTTGATCCGTTTTCTCCGCTCGATCCGAAACATGCGGAATATGCCAAGGTCATGATTAAACAAATTCACGATCAGTTCATCAAAGTCGTTCGCGACGGACGCGGCGCACGCTTGAAAGAAACGCGGGATATGTTCACCGGCCTAATTTGGAGCGGGGAGGAGGGCATTAAGCTCGGCCTCGCCGACGGGCTGGGGAGTTTGGATTATGTCGCGCGCGAGGTCATCAAAGCCGAAGATGTCGTCGACTATTCGGCGCACGAAAGTTTGCCGGAACGGTTAGCGAAACGTTTTGGTATCGGTGCGGCGAGCGCGTTTCTGAATAGTGGCGCGACGCTGCCGCAATTGAAGTAGCGCGTTAGTTATTGCGCAGCGCGGTCGAACACCCAAGGGAAGCCCTGAATAATAAGGCGGAAATTTGCTGGTACCGAAATCGACATGCGCTTGGAGATACTTTTGTTCCGATATTGCTATTGATGAGCCTATGATTG
>JANOGO010000216.1:0-2541 GCA_031406045.1 Pseudomonadota bacterium | reverse complement strand
CGATACTCGCCGCACCGACGTTATCCATCTTGCCCGCACCCCGATTTTTTGGATTCCATTCGTAGGCGTTCCCCGTGCCGGTCAAATATTGCTTGGTTTCCGGATCGTACGAACCGACGATCCACGGGCCTGCGCCGCCGTAGGGCTTCGCTTCTTCCGGCCATGTATCGCCACCGGGCTCGCCTTTGGCGGGGATCATGTTGGCTTTCCATTTGATATTGCCGTTGGCCGGGTCAGCGCCAACGACATAACCCTGTAGACCGCCTGTGTCCGTCGCGTTCATTGGAATGATGATCGTGCCGGGAACCGCCATCGCGCCAACAGTCATGAAGTAACCATTGGAATCTTTCGACTTCGCGAAATCTTTCGGATAGGGGAAACCTTCCGGCGCGTAATCTTTCACGAAAGCGGCTTTACCGGTTTTCATGTTGATGGCATGCATTTTCACATCGTTCGACAGGAAATAAATGTTCTCGCCGTACACCGCGAGGCCGCGATGCTTACCGGTGAAGAAAGGTACGTTGTAGCCGCCCCAATCGTCCGGCAGTTTGTGCTCGTATTTCCAAATAATTGCTCCGGTTTTGCCGTCGATCGCGAAAACTTTATTGTCTTGCGGGAAATAGATCACGCCATTGACCACCGTCGGTGTCGCTTGCGCGTCGGTTTTGCCGCCGACTGTCATCATCCATGCGATTTTGACCTTGCCGGCGTTGCCGGTATTGATCTTGTCCAGGGTGCTGTAGCGGTGGCCGGCATAGTTGCCGTTGGTGTGGATCCAGTTGTCGCCGGCTTCAGCGGCCAAATTTGCGTCAGTGACTTGTGCGTAGACTGACGTGCCAAGACAGGTCAGCGCTGCAGCAAGCAGGCTCAATGCAGGTTTGCGTAACGAATAACTCACGTTTTCTCCTCCAGATTTAGATTGGTTAATCCACTTTAGAATTGCCGTGGATCACTCAAAACATCGACTTGACGTGGCATCGGATAATGGTGTCGCCGCAACAAGTGATACCTTCATAACGACAATCGGCCATGGGCCGACTGGCTAATACAGATGGCAAAATTATCTTAAACCATATTTTCGCGGGGGACGAGACAATTTTTCTGATTTCGCAAAATGTGGATCCGCTTACATTCTAGCGCGGCGTGAGTCCGGCTCATTTCGCATCTTGGCAGCCGCCCGGCGGCTCCAAAAAAGCAAAGCGCCGCGGATCGTCGGTTTGGCTCAGGTACTTGTTTTGGATGTCGTAGGCCTCGGTTTCTTCGGCGGAATGACGGGCGCAATCGCCTTTCTCGCCGTCGAATCGGCCGCTGACATGCTGCAAAAAGTGCACGAGTTCATGTACAAGGATCGAGCGCTCGTAAAAATTCCCTTTCAAATCAAGCGCGGCATCCAGAAAAATACCGTCGCCCGGCACGAAAAAGGCTCGGGCGCGGCACGGCTTGTCGCACACACGCTGCTGAATCTGCGCCGCCGGTACAAGGTGAACTTCGGGCGATACGGCGGGAAGGGAATAGCCGGAAATCGAGCTGACATTAAGCAACAGGCTGGCGACTAAAGCTTGGATGGCATTGAGGTCCATGGATGAGTTTTATAAGTGGTATTCGCAATTGGAGCGCGGTCATCGCGCTAAGTTCGAATTTCCCCTGATACACTTGTATCAACCCAATTACTGAGAAAGAATCCGTTGATCGCGCTGTTGCAACGAGTCAGCCATGCTAGCGTTAGCGTCGACGGCCAAGTGCTGGGCGGAATCGATGCGGGCTCGCTGGCATTTGTCGGCGTTGAACGAAATGATGCCATCGCCCAGGTCGACCGATTGCTCGAGCGTGTGCTGAACTATCGCATGTTTAACGATAGCGCGGGCAAGATGAATTTGTCGTTACGCGAGACTGGCGGCGGCTTGTTGCTGGTGCCGCAATTTACGTTGGCGGCGGAGACCAACAGCGGCAATCGCCCGAGCTTCGCTTCCGCCGCACCACCCGACGAAGGCGAAAAATTGTTTGACTATGTTGTTGCCCAAGCCCGGCTCAAGCATGCAATCGTTGCAACGGGCCGCTTCGGCGCCGACATGAAAGTGAGCTTGATCAACGATGGGCCGGTGACGTTTTGGCTGCGGGTACCGCCGCCGGATCGATAAAGCGCAGCGGTACGTATTCTTGTGATCAAGATGCGGTTGCAATCTCGATCGCAAGGCCGAAACGTCAGGACACCCAAACCGCCAACGTCGAATATATTTGAGCGTGCGGTTTTTCAGGACATCCGGTCAGGATGTTCATCCCATCAACGCGCCAATTCACTTGTGCATCGGATAGGGTAGATTTGGATCCGACGGGTAGCTAATGCCGAACTTCTTGTTGGTAATGAACAAGACGGTCACGTCATTATTCGCGGTGGCCCCGTGCTGCATCCAGCCGCCCTCGGGGAACCACACGAAGCTGCCGGGACCGTGCTCACCTTCGTGCGTTTTGAGGACGCCATCAAGTACGTACATGCCGTGCGCGTTGGGATGCGTGTGCCAAGTGTTCGTGAAGCCAGCCTGA
>JANOGO010000210.1:0-6323 GCA_031406045.1 Pseudomonadota bacterium | reverse complement strand
GCGAGCAGCGTGTTCTCCGGCTGGCGAATGGTGGTGTTCGGCGGCTTGGTTGCGATAATCTTACGTTGGCGGCCGCGCGGCATACTCGACGAAGCAATGGTGCATCGAATTAAGCAAAGCTGGACGAAGCATCGTGCATAGCGGCGAACTAAAATTTTCGGCGCGATCTTGTTGGCGTTCCAGGCTATTGATGCTCGCGGTGTTAGGCGTAACGTTGTCGAGCACGTCGTCCGCTCAGACCATTGCGAAGATCAAACTCGAATGCCTCTCGTTCGGCAGCGAACCGATGCTGGAATGTACCGTTCACCTGAGCAATGGGCACGGTACGCCGTTGAGCGGTAGCCGAGTGATTCTCAGCGCGAGTATGCCATCCATGCCGATGGCGCATTCCATCCGCCCGGTGGTCGCGTTGCCAATTGAAAAGCCGGGTGACTATCGGGGCACGCTCGAACTGGAAATGCCGGGTGTTTGGGCTATTCAAGCCGACATCAGCAAGCCGCGGCGCGAACGGCTAGTGCAATCGTTGCGCGTTGAGTTATGCGAATCCGGCAAACGTTGCCTGGCTCAGCATGCCGGGCAGACAAACAAATCTCATCGATAGTCATTCAACTTACAAGAGGCTTCACATGAACGGAGAAAACTTACTTAAGGGTCAAACCATCATTGTCACCGGCGCCGCGACCGGTATCGGCCAGGCGTTTGCGCTGGGTTGTTCTGCCCAGGGCGCTAACGTTGTCGTCGCGGATATGAATGCCGCCGATGAGTCCGTTGAGCGCATTCGGCAATCCGGCGGTTCGGCAATTGCGGTTAAGGTCGATGTCAGCGATGACGCGTCCGTGACCGCCATGGCAAATGAAGCGCTCGCCAAGTATGGACGCATCGATGGGCTGGTGAACAATGCCGCTTATTTTCGTGAAGTGAAGCTCACGGAGTTCGAGCAGATTGACCCGCAAATTTGGGATCGTATTTTTTCCGTCAATGTAAAAGGCGTGTGGCAATGCTGCAAAGCCGTGATGCCGGCGATGCGCAAGCAAGGCAGTGGCAGCATAGTGAACATCGCGTCGGTCGTTGCCGTGGCCGGCCAGCCGGGTTATTTACACTACGTCGCGAGCAAAGGCGCGGTACTGTCGATGACGAAGGGTCTGTCGAAGGAAGTCGGTAAACATGGCGTGCGGGTCAATGTCATCGCACCTGGCTTCGTCATCACTGATGCAACGCGAAATCGCCCGATCGAGTGGCAGCAATCGTTTCTCAAAGCCCGCGCCATTTCGCGCGAACAGCGTCCGGACGATCTGGTTGGGACCGCGCTGTATTTGCTTTCGGACCTTTCCGGCTTCGTTTCCGGTCAGACTATCGTCGTCGACGGCGGCCACATTATGTATTAACCGCGGCGCAAACCCAATGCGTAGCTTGATTTGAAAATCGACCGCGCCACGAGGCTTACGGTGCTTGCCTCATGGCGATGCATGGCCTGCGAGGCAATATCCATCTGCCTCTCAGCCCGACGTCGATTCTTAGCGCAAAAGCTTTATCAACACTTGTTTCAGTTGGTCTGGGTTAACCGGCTTGTGCAGAACAGCTAGTCCGCTCGCCGTCGCGTCGCGCAGCCGCTCTGCGGCCGTATCGCCGCTTACGAGTAACGCCGGCACCTGCTCGCCGAAGGTCGAACGCAATGCTTTAATGGCGCCAATTCCTGTTTCGTCGCCGCGCAAGCGATAGTCCGACAAAATAAGATCCGGCGCGACGCCGTCGCAATGCAACTTGTCGTAAGCTTGCGCACTGCAGTCCGCCGTAATCACCACACATCCCCATTGTTTCAGCAATAGTTCGAGTGCGGCGACAATCTCGGCTTCATCGTCGATGACAACGACCACCGCGCCAAATAAAACGGTTTCATCGTCGTCCGCGAGAGGCGCTAATTCGCCGGATTCTTTGGCAACGGTGGTACTCAACGGGACCTCAATTCCAAAGCACGAGCCTTTCCCGATTTGCGATTTGAGGTGTAGTGGATGCTGCAGCAATTCCGCGATGCGTTTGACGATGGCAAGACCCAAGCCGACACCGTTGCGGCGATCACGCTCGGGATTACCGATCTGATAAAACTCTTCAAATATCTGCGTTTGTTTTTCCACTGCGATGCCAATGCCGGTGTCCCACACCTCAACGCTTGCATACGTGCCCCGCATTCTGCAGGCGAGCAAAATGCCGCCATTTTTCGTATAGCGCAGCGCGTTAGTCAAGAGGTTACGAATCATTCGCTCAAACAGTAACGGATCGGTGCGAACCGCCAAATTAGGACAGCGCATACGAAATTCGAGTGTTTTCTCACGAGCTTCCGGTGCATATTCGTCCGTTAGTTTTTGCAAGATGGGCGCCAGCGCGACGCTCGTGATCTGCGGTTGCAGAATGCCGGCATCGAGTCGCGATATATCGAGTAGCGAGTCGAATAAAGCAGCCAGCGATCGGACCGAACCATCAATACGATCGATAATCAGCCTAAGCTCGACTTCTGTGGCGGGCTGTTTCGCCGCCGAAACAAACAACCCGAGCGCATGAACCGGCTGGCGCAGATCATGGCTGGCCGCCGCGAGAAAGCGCGATTTTGATTGATTCGCGACGTCGGCTTGGGCGCGCGCGTGTTCCGCCGTTTCTTTTTGCGTCTCCAGTTCACGCACCAGGTCCATATTCTCAAAACGAACTTGGATCGAAGTCGCGGTCATATGGTAAGAAGTTCGTGCCGCATAAAGACTGTGCAACAGCCCGATCAAACCGGCAAGCCCCACGCCAATACTGGCCAACGTGCCTTCGAAAAAACAACGCAGGATGATGGGCGCGAGGGTCGGCACGGAAAATGCAACAAAATTTCGATAGTGCGACCCATCGGACGCCACTGCGCCCGCAGTGAGACCATACATAAAGGCAACGGCAAAGCCTTGATAAGCGATTGAATCCGGGACAAAAATCGCCAAGCTGTACGCACCCCAGCAGCAACCATGCGCTGCCGTACGGATAGTGGACTCACGGGCCCACTGCTCAGCGTCGGTAGCAGGCGGGTTGCTACGCTTATAGCGCCAATAAAATGTCAGCCCCCAAAATAACGTTAGGTAAATCAGGAAGATTGTGATCAACAATGGAACGTGGGCGACTTTGTTCCACAGCACCAATGGACTAACCGCCGCTATCGCCGCCGGCGCGGCCAGCGCCGCAGGTGACTGCAAAATGACGATCTTGATTTGTTCCGCTAGAACCCGTTGCGCTAACGGCGCAAACCGTTGCGGGTGCTCGACTTTTGAACTACTCACGACGGTAGTAGGTCAGCGCCGGTCAATTGGCCAAACTTGGCAACGCTGAACACCGCTTGCGTGCGATTCTTGACGTTGAGTGCCCGTAGGCTTGCCGCGACGTGGGTTTTGATTGTTGCCTCGGATAAATCAAGCCGATTGGCGATATGTTTGTTCGATAAACCTTGAACTAATAATTCCAGGACTTGAATCTGACGCTCGGTTAATCCCAAGCGGGACAACTTGTTTTGTGTGGTGGCGATGACCGCCTTTGCCGGCGGCGGGCGCGCCGGGCTGGTCTGGCCGAACAATTGCGGCGGCAGATAAACCCCGCCGGCGAATATCACTTCCAGCGCGTGAACCAATTCGGCGCTGCTGGACGATTTGGCGATGAAACCCATCGCGCCGCGATTGATACATTCCAGCACCAACGCGCGATCTTCCGAGCCCGATAACACCACCAGCGGCACTTCGGCAAAACGCTTACGCAGCAAACGCAGCGCGTCGATGCCCGCCATATCCGGCAGGCCGAGGTCGAGCAACACCCAATTCACATCGCCGTGCTGTTCCAGAAAGGTGATCGCGTCCGCGCAGGAACCGGCTTCCAGCAGATCGCAATCGAAACCGTGCTTGTCGAGCAGCAGACGAATGCCCTCGCGCACCATCGCGTGGTCGTCGACCATGAGTATTTTTATTAGAGGGCTCATTTTTATCCCGTGATAGCCACGAATTCGATGCGAACAGTGAACCGGAGAATCGATCCTTTTGAGATTGTATTAGAACACAGTCATCCATCCGCCTCATCCTTTCGGATGAACCATTCGGTTGATGCGTGATGCCGATATACACGCCACATTGTCGCGCCTATGCTCGAAATAGGAATTGCGTACACAACGACCGGCTGGGAGATCAATTATGTTAAGAACAATCGTAACGGCATTTAGCATGGCGCTCATACTTAGCGCTTGTGGCGGTGGTGATGAAGGCAGCGGAAGCGGCAATGAGGCGCCCAAGCTCACGTCGATTACCATCACACCATCCGGCGCCAGCATAGGCGTTGGTCAAAAGCGGACCTTCACACCCGAGGCCAGAGATCAGAAAGGCGCCGCGATGAGCGGCATCACCTTCACCTGGGCATCGTCGGACAGCAACGTGGCTACGGTAGCGGATGGTGTCGCAATTGGCGTTGCATCCGGAATCACCCAGATCACCGCTTCGAGCGGCGGCGTGACCAGCAACGCGGCGACTCTTTCGCTCACTACGATTCTCATCGACAAGCGCTCGATATTCTTTCCCGCCAGTGGCCTGTCGTCTCAGTTAGCGGCGCAAATCATAGTTCCGTCGGGTGCGGCGTCACCGGGCGCAATTACCTGGAGGTCGAGCGCACCCGACAAAGTCTCCGTCGATGCAACCGGCCGGCTGGTGGCAAACGCCATCGGTTCCGCGCAAATCTTCGCCGAGGCGGACGGGATTCGTTCATCGCCGACGTTGGTAGTTGTAGCTGTTCCGCAACCCGGCGCGCTGCTCGTCACCGATGCGCAGATCGTGTCAATCGGAGCCCCATTAAATCTTTTGCCGGACGCGTCCCCAGGGGTTGGCACGCAGTACGAAGTCACTTTGCAGGGTGTGACGGCGCCGACACCTGGCACCGTGGTTTTAGCGGCAGAGACCGCGCCAGTTGCCGGCAAAGTAGTCTCGACGCGCACGGATGCCACAGGTCTGATCGTTACATTGGCGATTGCGCCGTTGTACGAACTGGTCAGCGATTACGACATCGATTGGAATATCGACCTTTCAGCGTTTACGCTTGAGGCCTTGCCGGATCAAACGGCGCCGACGGCGCAGCGGATGGTGTGGACCCGCCCACCGGCTAGTGGCGCAAGAATACTCGCGAAAGCTCAACCGCTTGGCGTTTTGGACAAGTTTGAGGCATTCAAGTGTGATGGAAGCATCAATCCGACGCTTATCGACCATAAGATTACGCTCGCGCCGGAAATCAATCTCTTCGTCCTAATCAAAGATAGCCCCGGCTATAGCAAACACCTGCTGACGGGTTCGGCCGCGCTGAACGGCAGCGCCAGCCTGACCTTGCAGGCGGGTTTCCAGGCAAAGGGAAAATGCGAACTCGCCGGCCAGTTCAAGATTCCGGTTGGGTGGCTGACTATCCTTGTCATGCCTGCAGTCCGCTTCGGCCTCGGCATCGCGCTCAATGGCGAAGTTCAAGTCGTGCAGGGAGAATTGGCGGTCGGCGGCAAGATTGGCGCTGAACCGATTGCGGTGGGATGGGAGTGTGGCGGCGCGACTCCCGGATGTCGATCCTTTGACCAATTCGAACCGGTGAACAAATTCGAGACGAAATCCAAGATGCCCTCGTTAAACGACATGAAGGTGAAAATCTCCGGCCAGTTTTACGTACTCGCCGGGCTGGATATCTCCTTACTGCTTGGTGCTGGTAACGCCAAAATCCTGGAAGCCCGTGTTGGTCCCAAGCAATCCTTCGACCTCGCATTTGAGGATGACCAAGCGGCGAAAACCGACTACGCTTCCAGTTATGACTTAAAGCTCGAAGGTGTCATCGAGCCGGGTTCAGCCCTCAAAAAAGCCATCGAGATGGTCATCGACGACGATGCGGTCGAGGTCAAGTTCAAAGCAGGATTTTCTCAGGATCTCTCCGAGTCTCCCAAGGGCACTCTTAACGCCAGCAAATCTCGGGTTCCGGTCGGCGGCGAGATGGATTTCAATGTCGTACTCGATCAGAAAACGATTGATTATTTTCTGTTAGGTGACAACGCAATTGGCGTGGAGCTTTTTCGCAAACGTCAAGACGAACTCGAATTCATTAAGTGGAAAGCGATGTCGAAAATTGGCAGCAACGCGTGGACGTATCATTTCACAGCCAGTGAGGCTGACCTGGGAAAGTATGACTACGCGGCGTTCGTGAATACCCAAATACCTACGCCGTTACTCGAAATCGCCCCGAACTCCATCCAGCCGGTTGAAGTGAGTTGCTTCACTGCAGGCCCGGTTTCGCTGCGCGCTAAG
>JANOGO010000193.1:0-2703 GCA_031406045.1 Pseudomonadota bacterium | reverse complement strand
CGACTTCGCCATTTTCGATACCAGCGATACTTCGGCGAAATTGTCAAAACCAAGGAGCTTCGCTTCTTCATCGCGCAGCTTCAGGATTTTTTCGATCAGCGGCGCATTGTTCCACTCCGGATGCTCGAATTCCGCGGCGCGCGTGAGGTAAGCGTGATACATTTTTTCTCGCAGCGCGCGGTTATCCGCATACTGCAACACCGGCAAGTAGGACGGCGCATGCAAGGTGAATTTCCAGCCGGATTTGCCGTCTTTCTTCGCCGCTTCCGCTGCGGTTTGCAACACATCGGCGGGAATGCCGCTTAACTCTTTTTCCGATTCGACGAACAGCGAATACGCATTGGTCGCATCCAAAATATTCTCGGAAAATTTTGACCCCAGCGCCGATTGCTCTTCCTGTATTTCCAAGAAGCGCGCTTTTTTGTCGTCGGATAGTTCCGCGCCGCTTAAGCGAAAATCACGCAACGCATTTTCAATAATTTTCTTTCGCGCCTCCGAAAGCGTGGCAAATTCAGCCGATTGCTGCAACGCCTTATACTTCGTAAAAAGCGCCAGGTTCTGTCCGAGTTCCGCATAAAATTGCGTGATCTTCGGCAGATTGGCGTTGTACACTTCACGCAGTTTGGGCGAATTCATCACCGCATTCAGATGGCTGACTTGGCCCCAGGCGCGATTCATGCGCTCGTTGGCGTTGTCCAAGTCTTGAACGAAGTTGTCCCACGTGGGCGCCAAGTCGGATTTAACCAAGCGCTCGACGACGGCATGATTTTCCGTCAACAGCGTGTCGACAGCAGGGGTGACATGATCGGGCGTGACTTCGGCGAAGCGCGGCAAACCGGAAAAATCGAGTAGAGGATTCATAAGCTGAAACTTTTGCCTTCGTTAGAGTTCAAGAATTATACCGTCGAACATGACTAAAGCCCGCAAAGCCAGCACTGGCGCGGCTTCCAGGCCGTTATTGCCCGCACAGCCAGTATCCACGCGGCGCCTTATAGTCCTCGACGTCGCCCGCGGCATTGCTATCGCGCTGATGTTCGTTTACCACTTCACCTTCGACCTCAATTACTTCGGGGTGGTTGCATTCGATTTCAATAACGATTGGTGCTGGCTCGGTTTTCGCGCGGTCATCGTCAGTTTATTTTCAGTGTTAGTCGGCGTGGGCCTCGTGCTCGGCCCAGGCCGCAAACTCGATTGGCGACGCTACAGCAAACGCCTGCTCGCCATCGGTGTTTGCGCCGTACTGGCGAGCGCGGGAAGTTACTTCATGTTTCCGAAGACGTTTATTTTTTTCGGGATCCTGCATTTTATTTTTGTCGCGAGCGTATTGGGTTTAGCGTTCTTGAATTTTACGTGGTTGAATTTAGTTTTAGGTGCGGGGTTGATCGTTGCCGGCGCAACGGCGAAACTAACTTTTTTCGATCAGCCCGCTTTGCAATGGCTTGGCATGATGACCCACAAACCCGTGACCGAAGACTACGTGCCGCTGCTGCCGTGGTTCGGTGTGGTGATGATCGGGATATTCTTAGCGCGACGCGCCGAAGCACGAGGATGGTTCGAGAAATTTTCGACCATCGAGTTGCGCAATCCGATCGCGAAACTGCTCGCCTTCGGCGGGAGGCATAGCTTAATCATTTACATGCTGCATCAGCCGATTTTTATTGGGTTGTTGTCTTTGATCTTTGGGCGTTCGCTCTAGAAAAAAACTTATCAACTGTCATTCCCGCTTTCGTGGGAATGACAGGCCTGGTGAATCAGCCGTGTGGATAAACCACATGCCCATCAACCAGCGTGTAATGAACTTTTCCGATCATGTCCATGCCGATGAACGGTGTGTTTTTGCCGAGGCTTTTCAGTGCGCCGCGATCGACCAGCCATGCTTCATCGGCATCGAAAATACAGACGTCGGCACGCTCTCCGATTGCCAAACTCCCTGCCTCAAGGCCCAGTATCCATGCGGCTTTCGACGTGATCGTTGCCAGCGCCCGCAGCAGATCTAGCTTTTCAGTCACTGCCCATTTGAGCGTCAGCGGCAGCAGTAATTCTAGGCCCGTCGCGCCGGGTTCGGATTCGGCGAACGGCAATTGTTTGGCGTCGTCATCGACCGGCGCGTGGTCGGAACAGATCGCGTCGATCGTGCCATCCACCACGCCCGCGCGCAGAGCGTCGCGGTCGCGCGTGCTGCGCAGCGGCGGCTTTAAGTTGCAATTGCTATCGAAGTAGCCGATGTCGATTTCACTCAAATGCAAATGATGCGCGCCGACATCGCAGGTGATCGCGAGGCCGCTGGCCTTTGCTTGCCGCACTAATTCGACGCCGCCCGCGGACGACAATCGGCACAGATGCACGCGCGCGCCGGACGTGCGCGCGAGTTCGATGATGGTGGTGAGCGCGATGGTTTCAGCTTCCACTGGAATGCCCGGCAAGCCGAGCCGCGTGGCGACCATACCGTCGTGAGCCACAGCGTCTTTGCTCAAGAACGCATCTTGCGGGCGCAGCCATACGGTGTAGCCGAACGTCGCCGCGTAATTCAGCGCGCGCGACAATACCAGCGTGTCGATCAGCGGGCGCTCTGCGTGAGAAAACCCGATGCAACCGGCATCGGACAACTGCACCATCTCGGTCAAGCGCTCGCCCTTCAAGCCCATGGTCAATGCGCCGAGCGGATAGACGTGCGACTGATTCAAATTCTTAGCGCGGTATTTC
>JANOGO010000158.1:0-6234 GCA_031406045.1 Pseudomonadota bacterium | reverse complement strand
GTGCCGTGCGCGGCGCCGGATTTATCGAGAATGCGAACCAGCGCATTATCGTCACGACCGAAGGACAAACCTTGACTCTGGCGCAGTTGGCGCAAATCGTCGTGCATGAAACCGCCACGCAATCGATCACACTCGGCGACGTGGCGTTGGTTGAACAAGGCGCCGCGCCCTCGATCGGTGCAGCGGCGATCGACGGCAAACCCGGTGTGTTCCTCGCGATTCAAGGCCAGCTTGGCGCGAACACGCGCGCCGTTACCCTCGCGCTGGAGAAAGCGATTGCCGATATCGAGCCGTTGATTGCCCGCGAGCAAGTGACTATTAATGCGAAGCTATTTCGCCCGGCAAACTTTATCGAAACGGCCATCAAAAATCTCCAGCGCGATTTGCTGATCGGCCTCACGCTGGTAATCATCGTGCTGTTTTTCTTTTTGTTCAATTGGCGTACGGCGTTTATTTCCAGTACCGCGATTCCGTTGTCGTTGATCGCCGCGCTGATCGTATTGGATTATTTCGCCATCAGTTTGAATATCATGGTGCTCGGTGGCCTAGCGATTGCGTTGGGCGAAGTGGTCGACGACGCCATCATCGACACCGAGAATATTTTTCGCCGGCTGCGCGAAAATCGCCATGCAACCACGCCAAGAGCCGCACGGGACGTGGTGTTTCAGGCATCGATGGAAGTGCGGTCGTCGGTGGTGTATGCGACATTCATCATCGCGTTGGTGTTCGTTCCATTGCTGACGCTCGGCGGTGTTGCCGGAAAATTATTTTCGC
This sequence comes from Pseudomonadota bacterium, assembly GCA_031406045.1. GTDB lineage: Bacteria > Pseudomonadota > Gammaproteobacteria > Burkholderiales > JALYOK01 > JALYOK01. Next base: position 5,460 of record JANOGO010000158.1, on the reverse strand, counting down.
CGCTCGGCATTGCGTACATTCTGGCAATCATGGCGTCGCTGCTCATCGCGTTGACGGTGACGCCGGCGTTGTCCTATCTGATGCTCTCGAATGCGCCGCTGAAGGCTAGCGATCCGCCGCTGATCGCCGCAATCAAGCCGCGCTACATGCGCGCGCTGGACTGGGTCGAGCGCCATCCGCTTACTACATTTTCATGGGTGGGATTGGTGTTGACGATCGGCATCGCCCTGTTGCCGTTGTTTCGCAGCGAATTCATTCCGGCGCTGAAAGAAGGGCATTACATTATTCATATGTCGGCGATTCCCGGAACATCGGAAAAAGAATCGCTACGCTTAGGATCCATTGTTGCGGGTGCGATCGGCAAGATTGAGGGCGTGCAATCGATTGCCCAATGGGTGGGTCGCGCCAGCAATGGGCCCGATACGTTCGGCTCGCACTACAGCGAATTCGAAGTGGAAATCGGCGCTCAACCCGGTGCGGCGCAAAAGCGTATTCTCGATGAAATCCGCCAAGTGTTAACCGGCGTTCAGCCGGAACGAAAAAGCTTTCTCGATCTGCAACAACGCGAACAGAACGCTGAATCGGAAAGCGACGAACAACTCGACATCACTGGCTTATCGAATTATTTGGGCGTGAATTTTTCCGTGAATACGTTTTTGACCGAGCGCATCGGCGAAACCGTCGCGGGTTATGCCGCCCCGGTAGTGGTGAATTTATTCGGCCCGGATTTGGATTATTTGGATCGCGATGCTTACGCGGTGGCTGCAATATTGAGCGGCGTGCGCGGTGCCAGCGACGTGCAGTTACAAGCGCCACCGGGCCTGCCGCAGCTATCGATTCGCTTACGCCACGATAAGCTGCGCTTGTGGGGCATGCAGCCGGCCGATGTGCTGGAAACGATTCAAACCGTCTATGAAGGTTTACTGGTCGGCCAGGTTTATCAGGGAAACGAGGTGATCGGCATCGCCGTTACGTTGGCCGACGAATACAAGCGCGACTTAAGTCAAGCGGGCGATTTGCCGCTACGCACGCCGCGCGGAAAATTGATCGCGCTGAAAGATGTTGCCGATATTCAGCAGGTGACTGGGCGTTATAAAATTTTGCATGATCAAGGCAAGCGCTTGCAGACCATTACGTGCTCCGTCGATAACCGCGACGTCGAAGATTTTGTGAAAGAAGCGCGCGCGAAGGTCAATGCGCAAGTGCGTTTCGCGCCGGGAAATTATTTTTCCGTCACTGGCGCGGCGCAAGCGCAAGCGGCGGCGCGGGAAGAATTGATTTTGCATTCTGCGCTGGCCGGCGTCGGTATTTTTATATTGCTCTATCTCGCTTTCGCCAACCTTCGAAATCTGGCAATCACCTTTTTGAATTTGCCGTTTGCGCTATTCGGCGGGGTGTTGGCCGTGCTGTTCAGCGGCGGTTGGTTGTCGCTCGGATCGATGGTTGGATTCGTCACGTTGTTCGGCATTACCCTGCGAAACTCGATCATGTTGGTCTCGCACTATCAGCATTTAGTTGAAGCGGAACGGCATCCATGGAATTTGCAAACGGCCAAGCTAGGCGCGGCGGAACGCCTACCGTCGATCTTGATGACGGCCCTGGTCACGGCGCTTGGATTAATGCCGCTCGCGCTCGGCAGCGGCGAACCGGGACGCGAGATCGAGGGGCCGATGGCGTCGATTATCGTCGGCGGGCTGGTGACGTCGACGATCTTAAATTTGCTGATCTTGCCGACGGTACTACTGCATTTCGGGCGCTTCGCGCCGGCGGAACCGTCACGTATAATTTCTAACGATTCATGAAGGCTTCGCCGATTTCCATGTTGATTTCTCGTTTTATTATTTTCTTTGTTTTAGTTCTGCTCGCATCCCTCGCACAGGCGCACAAACCCAGCGATAGTTACCTTACGATCCACGGCGATAAACCGGAGTTACAAGGTCAATGGGACATCGCCCTGCGCGATTTGGATTATGCCCTCGGTTTAGACGGCAATCTCGATGGCAATGTCGAGTGGGGCGAGGTTAAAGCGAAGCACGCCGAAATTGTCGCCTACGCATTCACTCATTTGAAACTAGCGGCGGACGGCGCGCCTTGCCCAAGCAAGGTCATCGATCACAAAATCGATAATCATAGCGATGGTACGTATGCAGTCATATTCTTTACTGCCGATTGTCCCAAGCTACCGGAATTTCTGGAAATCGATTACTCGTTATTTTTCGACCTCGATAAAGAGCACAAAGGTTTATTGAATTTACAGAGTGACGGCAAAGCGCGTAGCGCGATTTTCAGTGATTCCGAGCGTAAGCAGAAATTCCAACTCGCGAAACCCTCCAAATGGAAACAGTTTGTCGACTATTTGATTGAAGGCATTTGGCACATTTGGATCGGCATCGACCATATTCTATTTTTGTTATCGTTGTTGTTGCCAGCGGTGTTGGTGTGGGCCGTCGATCGCTGGAAATCCGCGGCGAGCTTCAAAGCGGCGTTTATCGAAGTATTAAAAGTGGTGACCGCGTTTACCGTCGCCCACTCGATTACGCTCAGCCTGGCGGCGTTACAAATCGTCAATATTCCAAGCTGGATCGCGGAATCGGCCATCGCCGCCTCGGTCATTGTCGCGGCGTTGAATAACGTATTTCCCATTTTTCATGGCCGGCGCTGGATAGTTGCGTTTGGCTTCGGTTTGATTCACGGATTCGGCTTCGCCAACGTGCTGACTGAGTTAGGCCTGCCGCAAAGCGCGTTGCTGATTGCGCTGGTCGGATTTAACTTGGGTGTGGAAGCGGGACAAATTGCGATTGTCGCGGTGTTTTTGCCGATTGCATTTGCGTTACGTAATACCTGGTTTTATCGAAAACTCGTGCTGGTCGCCGCGTCGTTGCTGATCGCGCTGATTGCCGCGGCTTGGTTGGTCGAGCGAGTATTTGATTTGAAATTTATGCCGTTTTAGTTACCACTCCGTCATTCCCGCGTAAGCGGGAATCTAGTGTCGTTCAAAAACAAAGACACTGGGTCCCCGCCTTCGCGGGGACGACGAAACAAATAATGGCCAAATGGATTCCAGCCTGCGCGGCAATGCCACGGTTGCTCAAAGCGAGGATGTATACTTAGTGCGTGCAATAACAGTATTTTTGACTCCATACGCGCGGGTTCCTGACAGAGGTTGCGAAAGTATTTTATGGCTACATCGTTTGTGCAGGCTGCGAAATCGCGGCGCGTTTCCATCATCGCAGCGGCGATTTTGCTGCTTCTAATTTTATTTCTGGCATCGAAGAAATTTTTTGGTGGCTCAGTGCCGGCCGGCGCAACGCAAACTGACGCTGCAAAATCTAATACAGCGCAAGGCACGCCAGGAGGCAATTCCGGCGCGGTTGCTGGCGCAGGCACGGCTGGAAAGCAAGCAGGGAGCGGCTCGCCGGGCAGTACCCCAGGCGAAAAACCACCCGGACCGCCGGTGAAAGTCGCGATGGTGCGCGAGAGCGCCGTCACTGACGACGTCACGGCGGTGGGTACGTTGCTCGCCGAAGAATCCGTCGTGATCCGCCCGGAGATTGCCGGGCGCATAGTAAAAATTCATTTCATCGAAGGGCAATCGGTGAATGCCGGCGCGCCGTTGGTATCGATGGATACGTCGGATCTGCGCGCCAGGCTCGCCGCCAATGATGCGGACGTCACCGTGAATCGCCAGCGCTTCGATCGCGCGAGAAATATGGCTGGGCAAAAATTCATGAGTCAACAAGCAGTGGAAGAAGCAAGCAGCAATCTTTCGCGCGCGCAAGCACTCAAACAAGAGACCATTGCGCAATTGGCGAAAGCGGAGATTCGCGCGCCGTTCAAAGGCATGCTGGGTTTGCGCAAAGTGAGCAATGGCGCGTACTTGAAAGCGGGGGAAGATATCGTGAATTTGGAAGATATCGGTTCGCTCAAATTGGATTTTCGCATTCCCGAAGCATTCTTGAGCAAGATCGCGAAAGATCAAGACGTCAACGTGCGCGTGGATGCATTTCCGAAAGAAACATTTAGCGGCAAGATTTTTGCAATTGAGCCCGCGATCGATACGCAGACGCGCACCGTGATGTTGCGCGCACGCGTGCCGAATCCTGATGTGAAATTAAAGCCCGGCTTATTCGCGCGCGTGAATCTGATTTTGGAGCGGCGCGGCACCGCGTTGGTGGTGCCGGAAGAGGCTATCGTTCCGAAGGGCAACGCATCGCTGGTAATACGAGTCGTCGACGGCAAAGCCGAATTCGTGCCGGTAAAAATCGGCCGACGCCGTCCCGGCGAAGTGGAAATCGTTGATGGATTAAAGGTGAATGATACCGTCGTTACGGATGGGCAAATGAAATTACAACCCGGCGCACCGGTAACGGTGATGGGCGCGCCACCGGTTGCGGCGAAGAGCTAGGTCACTATGGTTTTATCCGATCTCTCGATTAAGCGCCCCGTCCTTGCGACGGTTATGAGTTTGACGATCATCCTGATCGGCTGGATGGCCTACAGTCGCTTGACGGTGCGCGAATATCCCAATATCGATGCGCCGACGGTGTCGGTGCGTACGGTTTATCTCGGCGCGTCGTCGTCGATCATGGAAAGCCAGGTCACGCAGCCGTTGGAAGATCAACTCTCCGGCATCGAGGGTATCAAGGCGATTAAGTCGCAAAGCAAAGACGAGGTCAGCGCGATCACCGTCGAATTCGTGCGCGAGCGCGATGCCGATTCGGCGGCGAACGACGTGCGCGATCGCGTCGCGCGCGCGCGAGCATTGATGCCTCCCGGTATTAAAGATCCGGTCGTTGCAAAAATTGAAGCCGACGCGCAAGCCATCATTTGGCTGGCGTTTTCGTCGAGCAAGCACGACACGTTGGCGATTACCGATTACGCCGATCGCTACGTGCTCGATCAACTCAAAGTGCTGCCCGGCGTCGCGACTGTCATCATCGGCGGCGATCGGCGTTTCGCCATGCGTATTTGGCTCGATCGCGATCGCCTCGCGGCGTTCGGCTTAACACCGCTTGATGTGGAAAACGCGTTGCGCCGGCAAAACATCGAAGTACCCGGCGGACGCATCGAAAGCACCAACCGCGAATTCACCGTTACGACGCAAACGGATTTGCGCACGGCGGAAGAATTTAATAATTTGATCGTTAACGAAGCGCAAGGTTATCCGGTGCGGCTAAAAGACATCGGTCGCGCGGAATTATCCGCAGAAGATTGGCGCAAGATCGTCCGCGTCGGTGGCAACGAAGCGGTGGGCCTGGGCATCGTCAAACAGTCGACGGCGAATACGCTTGATGTGGCGCATGCGGTGCGCGAGTTGCAGCCGAAACTGCAAGCGGCGTTACCGGATGGCATGCAGGTCAAAGTCGCATTCGATTCGGCGATCTTCATCGATGAAGCGATCAAAGCGGTCAAGAGCACGATCTTCGAAGCGTTGATTTTGGTTGTGCTGGTGATTTTCTT
>JANOGO010000138.1:0-12057 GCA_031406045.1 Pseudomonadota bacterium | reverse complement strand
CAGAAAATGCAACAGCAGATCGACAAAAAACCCGGGCTGGGCGAGATCCCACGTGCTCAGCGCCGCGCGATCAGCCAGCCGCTGAAACAGTTCGAACACGACTATCCGCGCGTCGAAGCCATGGCGCGCGCCTATTTATCGGGGCAACACACCATGTTGGCGATCGCTGAACATTTTGGCGTACATTATTCGACCGGGAGCCGGGCGGTTGGCGGATTTGAGGGAAAGTCGATCAATGAGTGATCGGATTGACACCTTGGAATTGGCCAATAGATGTGGTTTTGCAAGACTTGACTCTGACCCTATCATATCGCGACCCTATCGGGGGGCCTAAACCGGGCCCGTTACGTACGCGCGCGTTTCAATAGCAGGATAAATGGCCTGGAAGCCGCACCAATACTGGCTCTCAGGCCGATCAATATGCCATTGAGTTAAATGACCTCCGGCAAAGTGGGAAGTTTATTGGTTGAGCGCCTCAAAGGCGCCATCAAACAAAGTACGGGTTAGTCCTGTAGGTTGGCGGTGAGGAACGAACCCCAACATTCAATTCTCTTCAAGTACCGTTAGACGTAAAATTGTTAAGGATTGCCAATTTTACGTCTGCGTGCTGGGGTTGAGTACGATAATTTGTCGAGCTTGTATGACAATCAACATCAATTTAACGCCGCAACTTGAAGCAATGGTGCGCGATAAGGTGGCCGGCGGTTTGTATGGCTCGGCCAGCGAAGTTGTCCGCGAAGCCTTACGTTTAATGCAAGAACAAGATCAACTACGCGCGATGAAATTGGAGCCACTGCGCAGCGATATTCGGGCAGGTTTCGATAGCGGATCAGCCGGCGAACTTGATGTCGCGGCGATCAAGCGCCGAGGGCGCGAGCGCCTCGCAAAGACCACGAAAATGTAGACATCAATATGTTGCGTGTTGGCAAGACTCGCCTCGCCGAACAAGATTTGGATGACATTTAGTGTAGTGCTTCGCAATTAAAGGAACATAAAACGCGTCTTTTTTCGTCTAGCTTTGTTACTCGTCGTTGCGTAGAGCCCGCTATGCGGCCTCCTCGCGCCTCGCTAGACGAAAAAATCCATCGTTTTATTTGTTCCTTTAATTGCGAAGCACGACACTAGTTTCACATCGCCGTCGACAATATCGAAGCTGCCGACCGCGTCCTTGATGAAATCGCGGAAGCCTGTGGATTGCTCGCACGACACAAACAAATGGGACGAGCGCGACCCGAGTTAGCTGCCGATCTACGATCCTTTCCGGTCAAACGCTTTATTTTGTTTTACCGACCCGATGCCCATGGTATCGAGCTTGTCCCTGCCTTGGACGGTGCGCGCAATGTGGACGGGATATTTGACCTGAATATCTCCTATCCATGACAACCGCAATTATTGAATTTTCCAAAATTCACGACAGTCATTGCGAGCTGCCTGTAACGGCGCAGCCAATACTGCTCACGGACCATGAACCCAGCAAGCGATTGTAGGGTGGATCAAGCGCAGCAGATCCACCATATTGAAATAAAATCGGCGAACTGCCGTTCGCCACCGTGGATCCGCTGCGCTTGATCCACCCTACTTTTCGACTTTTCGACTGAGGTTCATGGAAAGCGCAGCGAAGCCATCTCTTGCGGCAGTCAAATGCGAGATTGCTTCGCTGCGCTCGCAATGACAAAATCTGTGAGTGTCATGATTTTGGGAATTCTGAATAGTTTTCAAGATAGGTTTTCGAACAACTGCCCTCGCGTTGCATGGGAGGGATCCATCAAACAAATCCGGCGAATTTTCGCGAGTACCCAAACTCAAATTGGCGAATTGGATCGCTTAACTTCCCCCCCACCCTAGCCCTCCCCCGCGTTGCAGGGGCGGGAACGTAAACTCGATGCGCGCGTTTCAATGGTAAGGTGAATAGCCTGGAAGCCGCACCAATACTTGCTCTCAGGCCGATGCCTTGCTATTGAATAATAGTTACAACACTTCCCCAGCGTGATCGGCTAATCGCGAACGCTCGCCGCGCTGCAACGTCACGTGCCCGCTATGTTTCCAACCTTTGAAACGATCGACAACAAACGTCAGTCCAGAACTTCCCTCAGTCAGATAAGGCGTGTCGATCTGAGCGATGTTGCCTAGGCACACGACTTTTGTTCCCGGCCCAGCTCGGGTGACAAGGGCCTTCATCTGTTTCGGCGTGAGGTTTTGCGCTTCGTCGATGATGAGATATTTATTCAGAAACGTTCTGCCGCGCATGAAGCTCATCGATTTGATTTTGATGCGCGAGCGAATCAGATCGCGCGTTGCCGCCCTGCCCCAATCGCCGCCTTCGTCGTCGGTTTTGTTGAGGACGTCAAGATTATCTTCCAGGGCGCCCATCCACGGCGTCATTTTTTCTTCTTCGGTTCCAGGCAGAAAGCCGATATCGTCACCTAGCGGAACGGTGGCGCGGGTCATGATAATTTCAGAGTATAATTTTTGGTCAAGTGTCTGCGTTAACCCGCCTGCCAACGCAAGCAGCGTCTTGCCGGTTCCGGCTTGGCCGAGCAGCGTGACGAAATCCAGATCGGGGTTCATCAATAAATTAAACGCAAAGTTTTGTTCTTTGTTTCGCGCAACGATGCCCCAGACGTTGTGCTTTTGATGGCCATAATCGCGCAGGGTTTCCAGCAAAACGGTTTTGCCGTTTTGTTCTTTAACGATGGCTTGGAATGGCTTCTCGCCCGCTTGATAGACGAATTCATTGATGATCAAACTCGAACACAGCGGCCCCTTGATGCGGTAATAAGTGCGCCCGCCTTCTTGCCACGATTCCATATCCTTGCTGTGCTTGTCCCAAAAATCCACGCCGAGCTCGCGCATGCCGCTGTAAAGAAGATCGGTATCCTCCAGCGCTTTGTCGGTGAAATAATCCTCCGCCGGCACGCCGAGCGCATGCGCTTTGATGCGCATGTTGATGTCTTTGGTGACCAGCGTGACTTGGCGTTTTGGCTGCAACTTTTGCAGATGCACGACGACGCCGAGGATCTGGTTATCGGCCTTGTTGCCGGCCAAGCTCGACGGCACCGGATCGTCGAAGCCATCGGTCTGCAGAAATAATTTTCCCTTGGCGCCGTTAACGTGACCCTTCAGCGAAATGCCTTCGGCGATCGTGCCTACCGGCACGCGGCTTACTAGCTCATCAAGGAAGCGACTGGCTTGCCGCGCATTGCGCGCGACTTCGGACATGCCTTTTTTGTGATTGTCCAATTCTTCCAACGTCACCATCGGAAGGTAAACATCGTGTTCCTGAAAATGAAACAGGCTGGTGGGATCGTGCATCAACACATTGGTGTCGAGCACGAAAAGTTTGTTTTTGGCAGCGGGTGTACGGGGCATTTTAACTGGGGGCTGGGGACTAGGGGCTAGAGGCTGACGACAAAATTCAGCACTTCTTGTGCATGGCCGGGCACCTTGACGCCGCGCCATTCTTTGCGCAACACGCCATCTTTGTCGATCACAAAGGTGCTGCGCTCAATGCCGCGCACTTGTTTGCCGTACATGTTTTTCATCTTCATCACATCGAACTCTTTGCAGGCGATTTCTTCCGAGTCTGACAACAACTCGAAAGGAAAGCTCATTTTCGATTTGAAGCTTTCATGGGATTTAACCGTATCGCGGGAAACACCGAATACGCTACATTTCGACTTAACAAATTCGCCGTGCAAATCGCGAAACTGCATACCTTCGTCGGTGCAGCCCGGCGTGTTGTCCTTCGGATAAAAATACAGCACCAGCGGGCTACCTTGCATCGCAGAAAGCCGAAAACTTTGGCCGCCGGTGGCGGGAATTTCAAAATCGGGAGCGGGTTGGTCAAGCATGAAGTCCTCTACGAAATAAGTTAAATGACCTCCGGCAAAGCCGCAGGATGATTTTTCCAGCACTGCAAATGGGTAACCTTCCGCCTTTTCAAGGAGGAGGGAATAGCATCGTTGCCCACGCAAACATGATACAAATTTTCGAGGTATGACCTCAACTATTGCGGCGTCTCAAGAAATGCGTTCCCCTGTAACAGTAGGGTACCGCTACGACCGGGAACTTCGCCTTGCAGCACTTCGCAGCGCGGCAGCGATCGCGTATCGAATTTTTCGACCAGCTCGCGCACCGATCCTAGTTGATATCCCTGCGCCGACCAGCCCGCCAACAACCGATCGAACACCGGCGCTAGCTTCATGCCCTCTAGCTCGGCATGCAACGTGAAGACGTGGCCGGTCGCGCAGTCGTTCTTGGTCATTGTCAATAAATGATTCGCGACGTTTTGTTCATTGATCTCGTTCAGTCCGATCATTTCATCCAATGTCGGCAACGTCGTTGGGAACTGCGGGCAATCGATTAATTCCGCTCGGTACACCGGAAGAAAAGGGTGGCGGCCGCGGCCGTCGGAACAATAATCAAACCCCATGCGTTGCGTTAAGCGCAACGCGTGAACATTCATCTGCCATCCTGCTGCGCCATGGGTTTTGGCGTCCACACCGAACACCTCGCGAAACGCCGCCGCAGCGCGTTCCATCTCAAGAGCCGTCCACGCCGCGTCTTGATCGACGACGTTGTCTTGCCATTTCACGTGGTCGTAAGTGTGAATACCGATCTCAAAACCGGCGTCGCGCACTTGGCGCATGATCGCCGCGCAGCGCTTGCCGATATGTGGCCCAGGTAGCAATGTGCCGTACATTAAAGTCTTAAAACCATAATGATCGACCACGGAAGTACGTGAAACTTTATTGAGAAATCCAGGGCGAAACATGCGCTTGATCGCGCGGCCGGTGTGGTCGGGCCCGAGGCTGAAAAGAAATGTCGCGCTGGCTTGATATTGTTGCAGCAGCTCGACTAAACGAGGCACGCCTTCGAGCGTTCCGCGCAACGTGTCGACATCAATCTTTAAAGCGAGTTGATTCAAAAGGGTACTACTAAAATAAGTTGATCAAATGCTAACACAGTTGCGCTGCTTGACCATTTGCTGCTGCGATATACTTAAGTCATGCTGAGCCTGCCATTAATTGCCACTATTCTGCTAGCGCTACTGTTCATTATCGCCGTCGCCGCGGTGTGGGGATTGGTTGCTTTGATGCGCTTTCACCGTAACCTGCCGCAACAACTGGACGAGCAAGTTGAAACCCATCACCGCGCCATGCTGTCAGACCTGCACGACGGGCTGACAAAACAAAGCGATCGCCTGTTATCCAGCCAAACGGAAAACACCGAGCGGCTACGATCGACGCTGCATCAAGAGCTCGACGCATCGCGCGAAATCACTCACAGCTTAAAGCTGGCGCAATCGGAAGCGCTTGCCGGCAATCGCGAAGATCTGGTGCGTCAGCTTGCGCAACTAAGCAACGTGCTACAACAAAAACAAGATTTACTGCGCACGGAAATGATCGCGCAAACGCTGCAAAAACTTGCCGAGCAAGCGCGCAGCGGCCAAGAAATGCTGCAAACGACGCTCGCTTCCGTTACTCAACAATTAACGGCACGGGTAGAAACCTTGAGCGGGAAAGTCGACGAACGCCTGGATCAAATCAGCGGGAAAGTCTCCGAGCGTTTGGAAGAGGGTTTCAAAAAAACCAATGAAACATTTACCAACGTGATGGCGCGCTGGGCGACCATCGACGAGGCGCAGAAAAAAATCGATGGCCTGACCACCAACGTCGTCAGCCTGCAAGAGTTGCTCGGCGATAAGCGCTCGCGCGGCGCGTTCGGCGAAGTTCAGCTTGAGGCGCTGGTTGCGAATATTTTGCCGAACCAAGCCTACGCGATTCAGCACACTTTCTCGAACGGCCTGCGAGTCGATTGCGCGATTTTCTTGCCGCAACCCACGGGAACCGTCGCGGTCGATGCCAAGTTTCCGCTGGAAAATTACCATCGCATGTTCGCGTCGGGAATCACGACGACGGAGCGCACCCAAGTCGAGCGGCAGTTTAAGAACGACATTAAAAATCATGTCGATGCCATCGGCTCGAAATATATTTTGCCGGGTGAAACATCGGACGGCGCGGTGATGTTCGTGCCGGCGGAAGCGGTGTTCGCCGAGATCCACGCCTACCACCCCGAGGTGGTCGATTACGCGATGCAGCGCCGTGTCTGGATTGTCTCGCCCACGACGTTGATGGCCGTGTTGAATACCGCTCGCGCGGTCATGAAAGATGTCGAGACGCGGCAACAAATTCATATCATTAAAGATGAGCTCGGCAAACTCGGCAAAGATTTTTTACGCTTCGACGATCGTATGAAAAAACTCGCCGACCATATTCGCCAAGCGAATCAAGATGTGACCGAAATCCATGTCAGCAGCCGCAAGATTTCCGATCGCTTCATGCAAATCGAACGCGTCGAGCTGGATAGCCCGGCAAGCGAATCGCCCGCCCTGCTGGAGCGCCAGGAAAATCCGTAGTCCGCAATACCCAAAGCAGTGTAATATCTGCGGCAACGTCTCCTAGAGGGCGCACCTTTACAACAACGAGTGACGCTACCGATGGCATCGCTGCATGAAAAATTAACGGAAGATCGCGTTCGCCAAAGCATTGGGCTGGCCGGAATCACGGCAGACGATTTGGTTGAACTTAAGCACATTCACCGCGCGCTGGTGGCCTCGCCGCCGGAAGCGTGGCGATCCCTCGATCAATTTATTGATTCCGAATTGCCGCGCTTGATCAATAGCGTCGAGCGGCGTGAGCTCGTCACCACCGTACTGAAAGACATGTTTCGCGCCTTCGCGGGCGCATCGGTTTCCTTCGAAGAAATCTGCAATCGCCTGCAGGTCTGGCTCGACATGCAGTATTTCGGCATGCCGCCGGAATGGCCGGCCCTGGCGCACGAACAGTATCTTCGCGCGGTCGTCGCCGAACTTACGCGTATTCGCTGGGAACGCAGTGCTGAAGCGCATAACGTGTTGCGCAAGTTCGTGATTCTCCATTTGGGCTTAGCGACCGCGGCGCTGATTCACAGCGAGCAAGAACACTATCGGCAACAACTGTTCTACGATGCCGGGACCAAGCTACCGGGACCGGAATTATTCCTTGAGACGCTCGATCAGCGCATCGCCGAAAACACAACCGAGACCAAAGAAATTCTCGCGGTGATGTTGCTGGAAACCATCTCATCGCACCGGCTGTTAGGTTACCCCGGATATCCGACTGTCGACCAGTACATGGCCGAAGTCGCGGGCCGGCTGAAGCCCGCGCTCCGGCCGCGCGATTTTCTAGCGCGCCTGGGGCGGCAAGAGTTCGGGATAGTGCTGCCGAACCTACGCAGCGAAGGCCAAGCGATGCTGGCCGCGAATAAATTACTTGGCACGCTGCAAACGGCGATCCTGTTGGAGACAACGGAAATTTCGCCGCAGCCGTCACTCGGCATCGTGATTTTTCCCGAACACGGCCAGGATAGCCAAACGCTGATTCGGCTCGCAGAAACTGCCTGCACCGCCGCGAAAAGTTCGCCGGAGCCGTATGTCATCTATCAATCACAATTGGATCAGGGCGAGCGCTTGCAGCGCACCATGGAGTCGGAACTACGCTCGGCGCTGCGCGAAAACGAACTCATGCTTTTTTATCAACCGCAGTTATCGCTGAAAACCAATGTGGTGCATGGCGCCGAGGCGTTGTTACGCTGGAAAAATCAGCGTGGCGAATTTATTCCGCCGAATGTCATTGTCGACGTCGCCGAGCGTTGCGGGATGATGACGGAACTGACGCAATGGGTTATGAACACGGCGCTACGCCATAGCGCGGAAATGCGGCTGCGCGGCATCGATATCACACTGAGCGTGAACCTGTCGGCGCAAGATTTGGTCGCGCCGGAATTTGTCGAGATCATCGACCAAACCCTGCGCACTTGGGGCGTACCGGCCGATAAGCTGCTGTTGGAAATTACCGAAGGCTCGATGATTAGCGAAGTGGATAAAGTCCATGGCGTGCTGACGCGGCTTAAAGCAGTCGGCGTCGAAATTTCGATCGACGATTTCGGCACGGGTTATTCCTCGCTCGCCTATTTGAAGCGCTTGCCGTTGGACGAATTAAAAATCGATCAAGTGTTTGTGCGCAATATGCTGAAAGATCGTCAAGACGAACGGATCGTGCGCACCATCATCGATCTCGCACATAATCTGCAATTGCGCGTCGTCGCCGAGGGTGTGGAAGATGACGCGACGATGTTGGTGTTGAAACAAATGCACTGCGACGTCGCGCAAGGTTATTGTCTGAGTAGACCAAAACCGCTGGACGAATTTTCAGCATGGTGGCTGGAGCGCGCGAAACAAACGCAATAATACGATGCCTGAAGAACCAATGGCCATGCGGCTCTCCAAGCATGTTGCTTTGATCGGCAATCTCCACGCGCCTCACAGCCTGATGCTCTAACGACTAATATTTAACACCCGCAACGCGGCACAAGCGGCGCCGAAGCCATTATCGATATTCACCACGACGACGCCGGGCGCGCAACTGACTAGCGCGGCATGCAGCGCCGTCTCGCCGCCTCGGGCAGCGCCATAACCGACCGACGTCGGCACGGCGATGACGACGCCGCGCGTCAGCCCGCCCATCACGCTGACTAATGCCGCATCCATGCCGGCAACGACGATCACCACATCCAGGCTTCGAATCGCCTCTAGTTTTTCCGTCAACCGCCACAACCCGGCGACACCGATATCGTTGAATTCTGTCGCAGCGATGCCGTAGTAATTGAGAGTCCGCAACGCTTCGCGCGCGACCGGAACATCCGATGTGCCGGCGGTTAGTATCGCGACACGCGACGCGTGTTCGGTGGGTTTGGCTGCACCGAAGATGCCGGTCTGCGACAACAGATCATAGTCAATGCGCTGCCGCGCAGCAGCGGATAAGGCGTCCAATTTTTCCGGCGCCAGCCGCGTTAGTAAAAAACGCTCGCGATGCTGTGGCGCTTGCTGCAAAATCGCCTCGATTTGCCCAGCGTGTTTGCCGGCGCAATAAATCGCCTCGTCGAATCCGAGGCGTTGTTCGCGCTGTAAGTCCAACGTAATTTCGCTCATTTTGGTGTTGTATTTTTTTCCAACGCTAACGATTCCGCCGCGGCGCGCATGCGATCGCGCTCCGCGCGCGTCGCCGCGTTCGACTGCTGCAGCGCATCGGATTCGAGTTTCGCAGAGGAAATTCCATCGGGCCTGCCGGCAATTTTTACCCGCATCGGTTTTCCTTCCACCATCACATCAATATTTTCTCGCGGCAAAATCGCGCGCTGCGAAATATGATGGCGAACTCCCAAGGTCCCGGTCTGACTAAAACACGCGTCGAGAACAGCATTTAATACCATCGGCCTGCACAGAATTTGAATATGCGTCATCATGCGATTTTTTTTCCCGAACGCCGCCATTTGTAACACGTCCATCACGCCATCGATCTCGCGCATTCGATCCAACGCAATCGCAATATCTTCCGCCGTTTGATCGTCCAACTCGAATTCGATCACGGCGATTTCTTCCGTGGCAAATTGCGTAATCTTTTCGCCCTCGAAGACCATCACCCGCAAGGTATTACTCATGCCCATAAAGCGCCGTGTGCCGAAGCCATAGCCCGATGCAGTCAAAATTTTTCCGTTGGCCGGCAAGCGAGCGGCGCAATTCAAATGCCGCACAATCGCCGCGCCGGTCGGCGTCACGCGCTCGCCCGGCCTGCCATCATCGTGCCAGGCAAAGCCCTCCAGCAAGCGCGCCGTTGCCGGGCTCGGAACCGGCAGTGGGCCATGCGCCGTTTTGACCATTCCCGACCCCTTCGGCATGGAGCCGATCGACCAAGATTGTGCGCCGCAGGATTCGATCAAAAACGCCGCGCCGACAATATCCGCGATTGAGTCCCAACCACCTAGTTCGTGAAAGCTTACTTCCTGGGTCGCGACGCCATGAATCTGCCCTTCGACCTCGGCGAGTAATGTGAACATCGCGATGGCTCGATTGCGCACTTTCGCGTCCAGACCGCTGGCCGTTAGCGAGGAAACAATATCGGCAAACTCACGATGAGCGTGGCGAGACGACGCCGAAGATTCTTCGACGCCAAAGCGCCTTCCGGTTAGCGCAAAATCTTGAAAAGCCTCGAGCCTGACTTTGATGTCAGCCGGAAGTCCCGCAGTGCGAATCGCCGCAATCATCGGCGTTTCCAGTTGCGGAAATGTGTCCAGCATCGCGGCGATAAACATATCGCCCGCGATACCGCCGACCGGATCAAGGTGAATGTGAATCACGGTCAACTAAAGAGATTTAAGTCGCGCTTTAACGTCTGGATGGTGCAGGGCTTCAGTGTTAACTACATACTTCGGCACCTCGCCTTTAGCCACCGCAACCGCCGCGCGAAAAGCGCCTTCCGCATTACCGCGAAAACATTCGTCAGTCCAACAAATCGAGTGCGGTGTAACGATGACATTGTCCAGTTTGAACAGTGGATTCTCCGCCGATGCCGGCTCTTGTTCGAACACATCCAGCGCCGCGCCGGCAATGCGTTTGCCGTTGAGCGCCTTCATTAGCGCCGCCTCGTTGACGATCGGGCCACGGGCGGTATTGATCAAGTACGCGCTATTCTTCATCAGGTTTAATTCGCGCTCGCCGACTAAGCCACGGGTTTGCTCACTGAGAAAACAATTCACGCAGACGAAATCCGAATCGCGCAACACCGTATCCATGTCGGTTAATTTGACGCCGAGCTTATCGGCATCGGCTTGCGTTTTTGCCGGATCACACGCGATCAAATTCAGATTAAACGGCGCAAGCAAGCGAAACAGTTCGCTGGCGATATTCCCCATGCCGATCGAGCCGACGGTCTTGCCAACCAAACCCTCACCCATATGAAATTTGGTTTCGCTCCAGCGGCCGGCACGGGTAAGCCGATCCTTAACAAACAATTTATGCGACAGCGCCAAAATGAAGGTGACGATACTGGTCGCTACCGGGCGCCGCACACCGTCCGGCGTAATCGTCAACAGCACGCCATTGGCGGTGCAGGCGGGTACATCGACGTTGTCGTAACCCACGCCCAAACGCGCCACGATCTTCAGACGGCGATTCGGTCCCGCCAACGTTGCCGCGCTCGTTCGCGGCATCAACACACACAGCGCGTCATAAGCCGCCGCATGCGCCGCTGTTAACTCCTTAACGTTTTCCGGAATGAATTCCCACTCGATTAACGGATCGTCCAGAACCTTGAGCGCGCTCGGATCGAATACGGTTTTACCATCATCGCGCAATGCATCGCGCGTAATGCCGACACGAAATTTTTGGCTGGGCATCGCTACTTGCCTTTCTTCAACGCGCTCTTACCGGAGGCGACTTGCTCGCGCATGCCGCCGATTAAACGCGACATCGCATTCTGCAGCAAGCCGCTATCCAGTCCAGTCGCGATGATGTTGAAGCCATGTTCGACATATTCGCTGGCCCATTTTTCATCTGCCGCCATGAACCCCGCAGCACGCTTGTACTTGCGCGCCGTCGCAACAATTTTCTTCACCGCTGCAAGATATTTCGTATTGTTAAACTGCGCCGGAATACCCATGAAATTGGTCAGGTCAAAATGTCCCAGCCACAAACAATCGACGCCATCGACTTTGGCAATTTCCTCGACGTTTTTGAGACCTACCGCCGTTTCGATTTGGCAGATCACGAAAGTGCGTTCATGGATCGCGGCGATTTTCTCATTGATGTCGCCGCCCTGGTAATCATCCTGCGCCACACCAAACGCCGCCCCGCGATAGCCCAGCGGCGGGTAGCGCGTGCTGGAGACGATCATCTCCGCCTGCGCTTTGCTTTCGACCATCGGCACCATGATGCCCATCGCGCCCAGATCGAGCATGCGCGCGATGAAATGATACTGCGTGGTCGGCACCCGCACCATCGGCACCAAGTCCAATCCGCGGCACAGCGCGAACATCTGTTTCATTAATCCGATGTCGGTGCCGGCGTGCTCCATATCGAACAAAACAAATTCGGCGCCGGCGTTTTTCGCAATCTGTGGAATACCGGGCGAAAAAAATTCGAAAAACATCGCACCAAAGGCGTGTTCGCCACGCGCCAAC
>JANOGO010000089.1:0-1681 GCA_031406045.1 Pseudomonadota bacterium | reverse complement strand
CATTTCACTTCGTCCTTCGCCATGCTCACCTCCATCCAATAAAGCAAATGAGTGTGCGCAATTCATTTACAAAATTCTAGGCGGGCGCGCTACACGCTTACAATTTAGCGTAGAGCTTGGCTTCTGCGGTTGATAATTCGATATCGGTTTTGCTGCGCGCCATGGTGTTTACCCGGTTGAACGTCGCTCTTCGACGCAGCGTGAAATTTAGCAGACCTTAGACAAACTATCTGTGAACTTGTATTGCGGGATCTGGTATCGACGCAAAAGACTGTAATTCTCACCGGGCGAACGGTGGATATCGGCTCGCAGGATGTCGTTTCTAATGGAAACGGGCCGTCAGCTTTACCCAGCAGGACCCGACGTACACCTAGACAAATCGAACTTCCGGTTTGGGTCGATCTTGGTCAAACATACCATCGCCATCATCAAACGACATTTCTTGTGACTGCAATCCCTGAAAATCGAATAGCTTAACAAGTGCAGCGGAAGCAGTGAAACGAATTCCGGAAATGACTACATCGTTACGTTATGCATTGGTAATCGCGGAGTAGCCCAAGGCCACTCAGTACGTATTGCTTTTTCTGTGGTGCATTTGCTCTTACGTTGTTCATTGTCGTCGTAACATGCAAGAGAGTCAGTATCCACGAGGATCTCCAGGGCATCGATGATCAATGAACGCGTATATACACAGGTGAGCTTGAACGAATCTTATGGAATCGAACTCGCATCACCGGTAAAACCCTCGGGAATATAAAAACCGCCGTGAAACTGCCGCGCGAGGTCGTCTTCGGTTTTGCCGGCGACGCGGGCGGCGAAGTCTTCGGCGTTATCGCGCGGGCGATAGCCGAGTTGAAATGCGCGCGCGTTGTCCCATCGGGCGCGGGTGTTATTTGAGATGCCAAACATTACCGCGTAGTGGTAGTCCGGCGCTTCGAGGCAACACTCGCATTGGTGCACCATATCGCGATGGCTGATCCAGGACATCAAATGGCGTTCATTGTCGGGCTCGTCGGGCTCGCGAAATGTGCCGATGCGCAAACAGGCGACCGTCATGCCGTGTTTATCGGCGTACAGACTTCCCATTGCCTCAAAGAACGCTTTGCTGGCGCCGTAGAGCCCGTCGGGGCGCGGTGCATGTTCGCTCGTGAGCGTGGTTTGGCGCCGGTAAAAGCCGACGGCGTGATTTGAGCTGGCGAGGATCACGCGTTTTACACCAGCAAGGCGCGCGCTTTCCATTACGTTATATAAGCCTACAATGCTCGCCGGCAAAATTTCTTCCCACGTGCCTTCGACTGCGCGGCCGCCGAAATGGGCGATGGCATCGACACCAGGCATTAGCTTCGCGATTGCGTCATAGTCCGCGAGATCCGCTTGGATGCATTCTTCGTCGGGGCCGGGTGATTCCATCGACGCGATGTCCGTCAGGCGTAACTTGTATTTGCCACGCCATGCTTTGCGAAGGGCGCGGCCGATTTGACCGGCTGCGCCGGTGATTAGGATTCGTTTCACCTTTTCTTCCATATAAATTTTGAAAACGTTAACACGTGTCATTCCCGCGAAAGCGGGAATCCAGTTGCTTTCAGCTAACGACGCTGGGTCCCCGCCTTCGCGGGGACGACGAAATAAATACTGGCCAAATGGATTCCCGCTTGCAGCGCGCGTTCGGACTTGCAAGTCC
>JANOGO010000073.1:0-11073 GCA_031406045.1 Pseudomonadota bacterium | reverse complement strand
TTTTTGTGAGCCAAACATAGAGCCATGACGAAATCGGACTTATTCAGAGCTTCCTTAGGAAACGCGCCGCATCGCGCCCGACGTTTCGGTGTGCACGGCGCCGGCGCTCAACGGTTGTTGCACAACATCTGGCACAGGAAGTTGCAGCAAACGATAAAGATTCGCGATATTTTGCCGATATAACTGGTCGAAACTTTTGACGCTGTCGCTCGGATTGTAATCCCCCGGCCACCAAAACCAATCGGAGGCTTCGCAACTGGCAAGCTGCCGCTCGGCAGCAATGCGCTGTGCATCGGACAAGGTGCCGCTCGCAAATTGGCGATCGAATGCTTGCTTGGCATCGCACAGCAAATCCCACGCGCGATTTTTTGCAGGGTCGCCGATCCAGGTGGAAAACGTACCATAAACCCAACTGCCGGCCGTGACGCAAGCAAGCTCGGTGAGCGGCGCGCTACTTGCCGCTTCACTGAATGTGGTCAGTCGAATTTTTGGGTGCGCGGCGAGCAAAGCGTAAAGTTCCGACAGAAAATAAAAACCATTATAAGGGTAATATTCCCAGGCATTTTCGCCGTCCATAATGATGCTGACGATCGGCGTTTCCGCGTTACTTGCGCGATCGGCGATGCCTTCCAATTCCGCGACAAAATCCAGCGCGGCATCTTTGCCGAGCCACTTCGCATATTCGAAACCGATCTTGTCCGATAACCGATCGTCGCGAAAAAACCCGGCAATCGAATGATCGTTAGCCGCGATACGATACGGTCGATATAAATAATTTTCGCGCTCACCGGGATCGGCACCGTTCGCACTCAGGCTGTGACGCAACACGGCTTCGCCACTCGCGGTCCACTGAAATCCGGCATTTGCAAACATACCGGCTGTAGAATAAGACAGGCCGCCCTCCGCAGGCCATATGCCTTGCGCAGCCGCACCAAATCTAGCGCTGTGGCTGGCGCGTGCGGAATCGATATGAAAATTCACGCGCGCGGCGCCGTCGGGATAACTGGTGCAATTAGGTAAATTCACATCGGGCCAACTATCGCGGGCGCTGGCGAAATCGAGCAATAACGGCGCGATCGGATGGTAATGCGGCGTTGTCGATATTTCGATGCGCCCGGCATTTTGTAACGCGCGATAGCGTGGGATGATGTTGGCGATCAGCTTGCCGATCAAGTCTAGCAACGCGCGGCGATCTTCCCATGAAAACTCACTGCCCTGCTTCAACCACGCTGCGATCCGCGCATCATCACGGCGTACGGTTTCACCCAACCAAACGAGGTGATACCACATCAGCAAATCGGCAAAAAATTGCGGCGACAGGTAACTTAGATGAGCATCGTCGTCGGCGGCGAATTGTTGCGCGGCGCGCTGCAAGCGCTGGTAAGCGGGATAGGAATCGATCATCGTCGCTTGATTGCAGCGAAAGCAATTTTCGACGATGGCTTCTTTGTCGGCATCCGTTAGGTTCGCGAGATCCGTTGCTGCAAGAAATTGCAGTAATGGATCGCGAAACGTGTACGTCGCGAACTGATCGGTATAGTCTTCGAGTTGATCGAGCAAGATCGGTACGAAATTAAATACCGAGCGAGCACCCTGGGTTTGCTCGAGATACCACGCCATATCGGTGTAATCTTTGATAGCGTGCAAATAGGTCCACGGCAACGCGAATTCGCCGCTGGTATGGTCGCGATAATCGGGTTGATGCATGTGCCAGCAGAGAATTAAATTAAGCTGTTTGGATTCGTTCATCGAAGAAATTTTGGAAATTGAAAATGCGGCCTAACGATTAACACTAACCGGGTGTCATTCCCGCGAAAGCGGGAATCCATTCGGCATTTGCAAGTCAACGTGGATTCCCGCTTTCGCGGGAATGACAATTTATCGACTCCTCAATTGCGGATTGCCCGAAGAGCCGCACCAATACCGGGTGGCCTCGGGCCATTGGCTCTCAGGCACTACCGAATATGATGAACCTCTTGCCCCAACATCTCGGCCGTAATCAAGGTCACGCCATTATCGGTTACATGGAAGCGCTTTTTATCGATCGCTTTATCGTAGCCGACTTCTAAGCCATTGGGGATCTGCGCACGTTTGTCGATGACGACTTTTCTTAAGCGCGCGTGCTCGCCAATATGGACGTCCGGAAGGATAACCGAATCCTCGATCATTGCGTGACTGCTGACGCGTACGTCGGAAAATAATAACGAGCGGCGAATCGACGCACCGCTGATAATACAGCCGCCCGAGACCAACGAATCGACCGCCATGCCGCGCCGCTCTTCGTCGTCAAACACGAATTTCGCCGGGGGCAATTGCTCTTGGTAAGTCCAGATCGGCCATTCGCGATCGTACATATTTAGATCGGGCGTGACGCGGCACAACTCCATGTTCGCTTCCCAATAGGAATCGATGGTGCCGACATCGCGCCAATACGGAACTTGGCTGCCGTCAATCGTCACGCAACTATCGCTAAACCGATGCGCGTAAACGCGGTAACGTTTGACTAAATAGGGAATAATATCTTTACCGAAATCATGACTTGATTTCGGATCGGTGGCATCGCGATTGAGTTGCTCATACAGAAACTTTGCGTTGAAGACATAAATTCCCATACTCGCCAACGCGCGAGTGGGATCACCGGGAATGTGTGCCGGACTATCCGGCTTCTCGGCGAATTCGATCACGCGCTGTTCGGCATCAACCGCCATGACGCCGAAGGCTTTTGCGTCTTCAAGCGGAACATCTAAACAGGCGACCGTCATATCCGCTTGCAGTTGAACATGTTGAGCGATCATCTTGCCGTAGTCCATTTTATAAATATGGTCCCCGGCCAGTATCAAAATATATTCCGGCCCATGGTCGCGGATGATGTCGAGATTTTGAAACACGGCGTCCGCCGTGCCTTTGTACCAACTTTCCTCCAAGCGCTGCTGCGCCGGCATCAGATCGATACTTTCCTTAAACTGACCCGCGAGGAAACTCCAACCGCGCTGCAAGTGCTGCAGCAAACTATGGGCTTTGTACTGCGTCGCGACGCCGATGCGGCGAACGCCGGAGTTAATGCAATTGGAAAGCGGAAAATCGATGATGCGAAATTTGCCGCCGAAGGGAACTGCTGGCTTGGCGCGCCAATCGGTCAGCGGCCCGAGGCGGCTACCTCGACCACCGGCGAGAATCATCGCGAAAGTGTTCTTAGTCAGCAGGCTGACATAGCGCCCGGAAGATTGCTCGTTTTTACCTTGCCCGCTATTTTCCATCTCCACCCCGCGATGTTCGGTTTAATAAGGCATTGCTGACGGTTTCACGCTATCTGCGTATTATAGCGATAATAGTTACTCTTCAATTGCCGCTTTGACTTCTAATCATTCCGCTGATTTCGATAGCATCTTAACCGCGTCCAGTCACGATCCCCACTCTATTTTGGGGCCGCAGCGCGAAAATGGACAAGATTTGTTGCGCGTGTTTCGGCCCTATGCAGCAAACGTTGCGTTACGCATCGGCGCCGCCGAGCATGCGCTGAAACGCGTTCACCCAAACGGAATATTTGAGTGGCACGGAAAATTGCTCGCGGCGAACGGTTGCGTCCTTGTCGCAGAGGAAAACAACGCAAAGGTTATTTTCCACGATCCCTATTCGTTTCCGGCGACGTTAACGCAAGACGATTTGTACCTGTTCAATGCCGGCAAGTTGCATCAAGCCTATCGCAGCTTAGGCGCGCATTTGCAGTCCATTGAGACTGTGCGCGGCGTGCGCTTTACGGTGTGGGCGCCGAACGCCGGGCGCGTCAGCGTCGTTGGGCCATTCAATCGTTGGGACGGCCGCGTGCATCAAATGCGCAGCCATGGCGCAAGCGGTGTATGGGAATTATTTATTCCGGGCCTCGCAGCGGGCGAACTGTATAAATTTGAGATTCGTAATCGCCGCACCGGTCAGGTTTTTGTCAAAAGCGATCCATACGGAAATAGTTTCGAAATGCGGCCGAGCACCGCGACGCGGGTCGTTCCGGTGCAGTCCTTCGAATGGAACGATCAAGCATGGTTTAAACAACGCGCTGCGTGGGATTGGTTGCATGCACCGCTCAACATTTACGAAGTCCACGTCGGCTCGTGGCGCAAACACTACGACGGCCGCAACTATAGTTATCGCGATCTTGCCACCCATCTGGTGCCATACGCCGAAGAAATGGGTTACACGCACATCGAATTGCTGCCGATTTCCGAACACCCGCTGGATGAATCTTGGGGCTATCAAACCACCGGCTATTTCGCCGCGAGCAGCCGCTTTGGTTCGCCGGACGATTTGCGCTTTTTCATCGATACCTGCCATCAAGCGAACCTCGGCGTCATCCTCGATTGGGTGCCGGCGCATTTTCCGACCGACGATTTCGCGCTTGCGCGTTTTGACGGCACCGCGCTGTACGAACACGAAGATCCGCGCCTCGGCTTTCATCAGGATTGGGGCACTAATATTTTCAACTACGGCCGCAACGAAGTGCGTAGCTTCCTGCTGTCCAGCGCGCACTATTGGCTGTCGGAATTTCATATCGATGGCCTACGCGTGGATGCCGTCGCCTCGATGCTTTATCTCGATTACTCGCGCAAAGCGGGCGAATGGCTACCGAACAAATTCGGTGGCCGCGAAAATTTAGACGCCATCGATTTTTTGCGCGAGCTGAATGTGATGGTGCACGAACAATTTCCCGGCGCATTAACGCTTGCTGAAGAATCCACCGCTTGGCCGAGCGTCTCACGGCCGACTTATCTCGGCGGCTTGGGCTTTTCGATGAAATGGAACATGGGCTGGATGAACGACACGCTGCGCTATTTCGCGCGCGAGGCAATCTACCGCCGCTTCCATCAAAACGAACTCACGTTCGGACAACTTTACGCGTACAGCGAAAATTTCGTGCTGCCGTTTTCCCACGACGAAGTAGTTCACGGCAAATACTCGCTGCTGGAAAAAATGCCCGGCGACGCGTGGCAGAAATTCGCCAACCTACGTTTGCTACTGACTTACCAAGCCACCGCGCCCGGCAAAAAACTTAACTTCATGGGCAACGAAATCGGCCAGGGCCGCGAGTGGTCGGAGAAGCGCGAATTGGATTGGAGCTTGTTGGAATTCGATTTTCAAAAAGGCATAAAACTGCTGGCGAAAGATCTGAATATCCTTTACCGGGACAATCCCGCGCTGCATGAATTGGATTTCACGCAACAGGGATTTCAGTGGATCGACTGCCACGACGCCGATCAATCCGTCGTCAGTTTTATTCGCCGCGGCCGAGGTGGAAAGTTCGTCGTTGTCACGTTAAATTTTACGCCGGTGCCGCGAGAAAATTACCGGATCGGCGTACCGCAAGCCGGCGTGTATCGAGAGTTACTCAACAGCGATTCGATGTTTTATGCCGGTTCGAACGTGAACAACGGCGAAGGTATCAAGACCCAGAATCACGCTTGGATGGATCAGTCATATTCGATATTGATAAAATTGCCGCCGTTGGCGGGCGTGATTTTGGGAACCGCTTGTTGAGATAACCCGCCGTGATCCGCATCTATCAGATGTGGCGCCAGGCGATTGGCTGCCAGCAATGCATGCGGTAACGGCTGCATGGTTGTCGGGCGCTAATAAGCCAGGCGAATTGCGCCATATTCGGATTTAGCATGAGCGTAAAGTTCGACACTCGAAAACCGCATACATCGCAGTGCTGCTGCGTTAAGCTTGGCACATGAGCTTAGTCTGAGGTACGCATCGTGTACGAATCCAAACACCATCCACTGCTTGACCGCACAAGATTTGCACGGCGCTTAGCCGGCCATGTGCTCGTGGCGTTAGGTTTGTTGTTAGCTTCCCTCGCAATCGGAATAGGCGGTTACATGGGTTTTGAGAAGCTCCCGTGGATTGACGCGTTCCTCAACGCTTGCATGCTTCTCGGCGGTATGGGGCCGGTCAACGCGCCGCAAACGCTGGGAGGCAAGCTGTTCGCCGGGCTCTACGCGTTGTACGCGGGTCTGGTTTTCATCGTGACCGCAGCGCTGCTCTTCACGCCTATACTTCATCGCCTAATGCACCGTTTCCACTGGAATGAAAAAGTTTAGAACTGAAATGGATTCGCTAAAATATATCCACAAGCAAATCGACAGTCGCTCCGCGCTGTTGTAATCCAGTCATTACGTCAACCAGGCCACAGAGATTATTGTCCAATGACCGAAGAATTTTCCCGTGAACAGCGAGAGCACGAACTTACCATGCACGTGTTCTCAATTTCGGCCGCCATGGTTGGTGTGTGCCTTACGGCGATTGGAATTCTTCGATTGATCGCAACTCAAACTAGGGCACAAACCCTGGGAGATGATTTTTTAGCAGCGGACGCTGTCCTATTCGTCTGTTGTTGCCTTCTTTCGTTTTGGTCGTTTAAAACCAAACAGTCAATGCGTCGACAAAGGTTGCGGTTGGCGGTCGATGTTCTGTTTATGTTGGCACTTGTGGTAATGGTCTGTATCTGCGCGATCATCGCCTATGCGCTTATCTAGCGGCCTGCGCGCAGTTGCGCTGTTCGAAGCCGCCAAGGGCGCGCTGATTTTGTTGCTAGGATTCGGCCTGTTTTCGTTGGTTCATCATGATATTCAGCGTTTCGCCGAGCGCTTGATAACTCATTTCCACCTGAATCCAGCCGCCCATTATCCGCGCATCTTTATCGAGGCGGCCAGCCAACTCACGGATATCCGACTCTCACTTATCGCGGCAGGGGCGGCGGCCTATTCGGCAGTCCGATTTACGGAGGCCTATGGCCTTTGGTATGCGCGGCGGTGGGCTGAATGGTTTGCCGCCCTCAGCGGCGCCGTCTACATTCCCTTTGAAGTCTTCGAATTGTACAAGCGTTTTTCTTGGCTAAGCCTCGGTGCGTTGATGGTAAATTTGGCAATCGTTGTTTTTGCGCTCTTTTGCGTGTTCCGCATAAATGGCGAGAAGTTGAGAAATAGGGCCTAAGTTTTAGTCAACTCGAGGGTAATAAGGAAAACGCTACGCTTGCTTGCCGGCATGCCACATCGACATCGAATATTTCGCAACGCGTGCGATGTCGAAAAACCCAATTAAGCTCATTCCGGAATTCCACCCCACCATCAATTATCGCGGTGGTGCGCAGTATTGTTTATCGATTTGGCAATCCAGCCAGAGGCCTCATGGATACTGCCTGCCAAGCAAGCCTTTGCCATCAGCCGCATCCAGACGGGGTGGCCTCAGGCCATTGCCTCTCAGGGCAGGTTGCTAACGCACCGGCCACGCCCGCTGCCCCGGGCGAATCTGCTCGATCAAATGTGCTAAGCGCAGCACGCCGACGTCATCAAAACGCTTGCCGATGATTTGAATGCCGAGCGGTAATCCTGATTTACTGGCACTCCAATTCACCGAGGCGGCCGGTTGCTCGGATAAATTCCACGGCACGGTGAACGCAATATGCGGCAGCGCCTGCTGCGGATCGTTACCGGGGCAGGCATGTTCGGCTTCATAGGGCAAAATCGGCGAGGTCGGCGAAAGCAAAAAGTCGAATGGTTCGGTCGCCCGCACTGCAGCGTCGCGACACGCGAAGATTTGATTCAACGCCGTCATCACATCGCGACCGGAAAAATTCTTTGCGCGATGGGTGCACCACTGCGCGACGAACGGCAGCACTTTTGCTTGGAGTTCTGGGGACATTACGGAGAAATCCGAATACGAACGCGCCTCGAAAAAACGCTCGGCGCCATCCATCATTTCCGGCGTAAAAAAGGTGTCAATTTCAGTGACGATCGCGCCGATTTTTTCTAATGCGTGGGCTGCTAAATCGACAGCGTCCGCAACCTCGGCGTGAACCGGCAAGCCTACTTTCATGTCGCGCAGTAATCCGATTCGCAGGCCACGCGGCTCCATCGCCAAATAGGTAAAGTCGATTTGCTGATGCGGTAGGCTCATGAAATCGCGCGCATCGGGCATGGTGAGGACGTTCATCAACAGGGCCGCTTCACGCACGCTGCGCGTCATCGGCCCGGTCACGCGCGCCATGAACGGCGGATAAATCGGCACGCGTCCAAGGCTAGGCTTCAAGCCAAACACGCCGCAATGAGTGGCGGGCAAACGCACTGAGCCACCGATGTCGGTCCCCAGATGCAACGGACCGTAACCTGCCGCAGCCGCCGCGCCGGCACCGGAACTGGAGCCGGAGGTGTTGCGATCCAATTGCCACGGATTGCGCGTTACGCCGTGTAGGCTCGAAAGGCCGGCTGACAACATGCCGAAATCCGGCATCGTGGTTTTGCCCAGCAGCACGCAACCGACCTCGCGCACCCGCGCAGCGGGTGGCGCGTCGAAGTCTTTGGGTGTCAAGTCGGACGCAGCGGTACCGATCGGCGCGGGATCGCCGTTGGTGACGATATTTTCTTTAATGGTGATCGGTATGCCGTCCAATGACGAAAGCGGCAAATGTTTTCGCCAGCGCGCCTCGGCGGCTTGCGCCTGCTGCAACGCAGATTCGCGGTGCAACAAATACATTGCGTTGAGTTTGGGTTCGCACGCGTCAATGTGGTCGAGAATTGCGCGCGTGGCCTCGACCGGCGATAGCGAGCCGCTTGCATAGGCGTCTGATAGCTCGATTGCGGACAGGGAATGAATGTTAGTCATGACGGCGCGCAAAACAAGGCTGTTTTGTAGGGAAAATGAAGATAACTCAATAATACGCTGACAACCAATTTTTCATAGCATACCTGGAGAAGCGCATGGCTCGGGGCCAACCGCTGGATACTGGCTCACAGCCTTAGTGAAATGCAATATCGGATTGATAACTGATTGTCATTCCCGCGTAGGCGGGAATGACACGTCAGATTTCGGTGGGGGCATTGCGGAGAATTCGGCCAGCATGTTGGCGGCCCGCGAAGCGACTGCCCGATGTAGCGGGCAATGTGCGCTGCAAGAGAGGGATGAACTCCAAACTATTTTGGCGTGATGTGTGTTGGGCTTTCTTCGTCAGCGCCAACCTACATGGTCAATCGGCTTTCCCTTTAGGTGACACTCGGATTGCGCGATTAGTTTGAGCAGACTTGGGTTCGGCAAGTCGCCCGGTAACATATTTATGCAGCACGCTCGCCATCAAGGTTTGATAAGGAATACCCTCTTCGGCCGCTCTCGCTTGAATGTCTTGGAGATCCCGCGAGGAAATGCGAATGTTGACGCGTTTATCCTTGGCTAGCGACGCGGTCGCCATCGAAGCGTAACGGGCCATCTCACTTTTTAGTCGCGGAAAGGATTGCCACTCCCCACGCCCAAAGGAAGCTAGAATTTCCTCTTCAAGTTTTGTTTCCTTATCCATTTGCATCGTCCTCATTCAAATACTGTCGCGTTGCCTTGCGGCTGGGTATCGTCTTAAGAAAAATTTCCTTCTCGTTCTCCACGAATGGTACGAGATAAGCGTACTCGTGGATCCGCTGCGATTGATCCACCCTACTTCATGTTTTTTGGGGTTCGGTAACGAGTAATGTCAACGCGATAGGTTTTGGTAGTCTGCTACCGTATCGACGTCGACGAGAATGCCTGAGTCTTTCGTCTGGATTAACTGGACGTCACTGTTATGCGCGGCAATAATCGCCCGCGCACCCGCATCGCCTTCGAGCGCGAGCAAGTCATTTCGAAAGCGCGAATGAATGCCGACCGGATGGCCGCGTTGGCCCTTATGTTGCGGCATAGCGAAGGCGGCGCCCTTCGCGATCGCATCGGCTACGGCGCGAATGGTTCTAGGTTTGATTAATGGCATGTCACCTAATGCAATGACCCAATGGGTGTTCACGGGCGACATTACAACGCCAGCCGCGAGGCTGTGGCCCATGCCTGCTTCTGCGCGCTCGCAGACGACGATCTCGATGTTGGGTTCAGCGGCAAGCAATAAATAAGTTGCATTGTCGCCCGGGCGCACGACAGCGATTACTTGGTCAACCGCTGCAGCGAGATTGCGCGCGGACGCGACGCAGATCGCGAGGCCGTTGGGTAGTACTTGCTTGAGTTTGCCACCGCCGAAGCGTTTACCGGCGCCGGCGGCGAGGAGTATGCCGGTGATCAACCGACGGCGGAGAGCTTGGGTTTGTCCGGCGAGGCGGCTTTGTTGGCGGGGACGAGTTCGATGCCGTTGCGCACGCAGGTGATGTCCGCGAGGATAGCAATAGCCATTTCCGACGGAATCTTGCTGCCGATTTGCAGGCCGACCGGGCCGCGCATGCGGGCGATTTGTGCCGGTGTGAGATCGAACTCTAACAGCCGTTCACGGCGCGCTTGCTGATTCTTTTTCGAGCCCAACGCGCCGACGTAAAACGAATCAGATTTAAGCGCTTCGAGCAACGCGAGATCGTCTTGCTTGGGATCGTGGGTCAGCGCAATAACGGCGGTGTGATTATCCGCTTTTAACGCGGTGACGAAATCATCGGGCATTTGTTTGGAGACTTCAACGCCGGGCATGTCCCAGGAGAGTCGATACTCTTCGCGCGGATCGCAGACGAATACGCTGTAGTCCAACGCTTGCGCGAACTGAGCAACATATACGGACAACTGTCCGGCGCCGATAATGCCTAAGCGCCAGCGCGGCCCGTGGATGGTAGTTAAGGTTTTGTCGTCAAATTCCAAATCTTGCGTGAACTTGGCATCGACCAATTCCGAATTACCGGTTGCGACATCCAACTTACGCGCGACGATTTCACGCTTTTCAATTTTTGCAATTACGTCACTCCAACTCTTGCTCCCTTGCGCGTCTTTGCGTAAAGGCTCAAGCACGAGTTGAAGGGTTCCACCGCAGGGCAGGCCGAAACGGCGCGCTTCTTCGGACGAAACTCCATAGGTCACGACTTCCGGCGTGGGCTTTACATCTTCGCCACGACGCAAGCGATCGATCAGATCATCTTCAATGCAGCCGCCGGAAACGGAACCGGCGAGGCGGCCATCGGAACATACGGCCAACATCGCCCCGGGTGGCCGGGGCGATGAGCCGAATGTTTTTACAACGGTTACGAGCGTGACCGCGAGTCCCTGATCAAGCCAAGAGACAGTCTGACGCAGAACTTC
>JANOGO010000071.1:0-6472 GCA_031406045.1 Pseudomonadota bacterium | reverse complement strand
TCGGAGATCGACCCGGCGTCTCGATGGCTTTACGCGACCGTGTTTGTGTTTGCGATGAACCCGGCGAAATATAATTCCTTGCCGCCGGACTTAAAGAAAATTATCGACGCCAACAGTGGCGCCGAGCTATCGGCCGGCGTCGGAAAAATGTCCGATGAAGAAGCGATTCCTGCGCGCAAGCAAGGCAAGGATCGCGGCAATACCTTCAATACCATTTCCATCGATGAATTGAAAAATTGGCAAGCGGCCGCGCAAACCGTCACCGACGATTGGATCAAAGACCTCGACAAACGCGGGCTGGACGGCAAGGCGTTGGTGAACAGCGCGCGCGAGATCATCGGGAAGTATGATAAGAAATAGCCAGAGGCATTCTGCCGGCACATAAAAAATCCACGCTGCCATCCCCTCGAAGGCGAGAATTCATAGGGCCGAATGACGTCCCCAGCCCGCCCATTTCCCTGTGCTAAACTCATTGCGCTGTGTATGGCGTTTTATTAGATAAAATTGAAGCAAGGGGAAGCTGTAAATGAGTACGCTTGATACGGTTCGCGAGATGCTAGTCGATCAATTCCAACTCGATCCGGCGATTGTGACGCCGGAAGCCGGTTTGGAGGAATTGAAAATCGACTCACTTTCAGCCATCGAATTTATGTTTTTGCTGGAAGAGAAATTCAACGTCAATACCCCCATGGAGCGCGTCGACGTTAAAACCGTCGGCGATATCGCGAAAGAAATTGATCGCCTGATCGTCGAGCAACACGGTGACAAAAAATCCGTGGAGCAATCTGCGTGAGAAGGGCGGTCGTCACCGGCCTGGGTGTGATGAGCCCGGTCGGTAACGACACGGCAACTTTTTTCGATAATTTAGTTGCCGGCCGCTCGGGAATTGGACGCCATTCGCGCATATTTACCGAAGACCCGGCACCGTGGCTCACCGCGGAAGTGCCAGCGTTTTCCACCGAAGGTTTTACCAAAATGCGACTCGGCACGCTCGATCGCACGACCCTGCTGGCGCTGCTCACGGCGCGCCAAGCGGTTGCCGATGCTAAGTTTGTCGCGGCCGATAAAGACCGTGCCGGCGTCTATTGGGGAACGGGCCTCGGCGGCGCGACCACGATGGAAGATTGTTACCGGCATTACCTCGGCAATGCGACGACAGCGCGAGTCAAACCAACCACCGTTGTAATGACCATGAACAATGCTGCGACGTCGGAAATTTCACTGGATTTCGGCTTCACCGGACAAACTTATACGTACTCCATCGCCTGTTCCTCGTCGGCGGTGGCGATCGGCGAAGCCCTGCGCGCGATCCGCGGAGGCTATTGCGACTGTGTGATTGCCGGCGGCGCCGATTCGTTGTTGACGCTCGGCTCGCTGAAGGCTTGGCAAGCGTTGCAAACTTTGGCACGCGAGGACAAAGATAATCCCGGCACATCATGCCGGCCGTTCGCGGCGGATCGCTCCGGGTTTGTATTGGGCGAGGGCGCGGGCGCGATTGTGATCGAGGAGCTCGACCACGCTCGAAGCCGCGGCGCGACCATTTACGCGGAGCTCGCCGGTTTTGGCTCCACCAGCGACGCGTCCCATATCACCAAACCTTCGGCGCCGGGCCAGGCTCGCGCGATCTCGATGGCGTTGCACGACGCCGGCTTGACGCCGAGCGACATCGGTTATATCAACGCCCACGGTACCGCGACCGCGGTCGGCGATGTGGTGGAAACGGACGCGATCAAATCTGCATTTGGCGAGACTGCGAAACGCGTCCCGATCAGCTCGACCAAGGCGCTACATGGGCATCTGATGGGCGCGACCGGAGTAGTGGAATTTATCGTCACGTTGATGGCGATGCAGCGTGGAACGATTCCGCCGACTGCTCATTTAACAAAGCCCGATCCGGCCTGCGATTTGGACTATGTGCCGAACGTTGCGCGCGCCGGCAATGACATCAGCGCCGTGATGTCGAATTCTTTTGCGTTCGGCGGTAACAACGCGGTGTTAATCGCGAAGCGGATGGATCAATAAAAAAAAGATCACGCTGCGAGGCAGGTACACAGCGCTTTGTGGCATAATGCAGTTGGAGAGCCGCATGGATAGTGCGTCTTCGGCAAGGTCTATAATAGCCGCCATTCACGCGGTGATTAAACACCAGACATAATCTGGTTTAGAAGAGGGGGAAAGCAATGCAAAAACATCAACATTACATCGATGGAAAATTCGTCGACCCGGCGTCGGGAAAGTGGTTTGAAAGTTTTAATCCATTTACCGGTGAGCCCTGGACCTTGATTGCCCAGGGGGATGCAACCGATGCCGATCGCGCTGTCCAAGCCGCTCATCGCGCATTCACACAAGGCCCGTGGTCAACTTTCACCGCGACGCAACGCGGCCTGTTGCTGCACAAGCTCGGCGATTTGGTTGCCCGTGACGCCAAAAAGCTCGCCGAAATCGAAGTGCAGGATAACGGCAAGTTGATCGCCGAAATGCTGGCCCAATGCAATTATGTGCCGCAGTGGTACTACTATTTCGGCGGCCTGGCGGACAAGATTCAAGGCGCTGTCATTCCTCTGGACAAGAAGGGCTATTTCAACTTCACCAGCCACGAACCGCTCGGTGTGGTGTGCGCGATCACGCCGTGGAATTCGCCGCTGATGCTCGCCGCCTGGAAAATGGCGCCGGCGCTCGCGGCCGGGTGTACGGTCGTGTTGAAGCCATCGGAATTTACCTCAGCGTCGACGCTGGAATTCGTCAAGCTATTCGAAGAGGCGGGCTTCCCGCCGGGCGTGGTAAACGTCGTAACGGGATTTGGCAAAGAAGTTGGCACGCCGCTGGTGGAACATCCGCTGGTGAGGAAAATTACTTTCACCGGTTCTGATGCGACCGGCCGCGCGATCAATCAAGCGGCTGCGGCAAATTTCAAAAAAGTCGGTCTTGAACTCGGCGGCAAATCGCCGAATATCGTGTTCGCCGATGCGAATATGGGCGACGCGGTGAACGGTGCGGTGTCGGGTATTTTCGCTGCGACGGGCCAAACCTGTATCGCCGGTTCGCGTTTGCTGGTGCAAGAATCGATTCATGATGAGTTCGTCGAGAAACTCGTCACGCTGGCGAAAACCGCGCGCATGGGCGATCCGATGAGCATGGATACGCAAGTCGGCCCGGTCACGACGCGGCCCCAGTACGAAAAAGTATTGGGTTATATCGACATCGCAAAGAATGAAGGCGCCCAATTGTTAATGGGCGGTGGTGCTGCCACACGGCCCGAATGCGGCACGGGCTGGTTCGTCGAGCCGACCGTGTTCGCCGGCGTCAAAAATAAAATGCGCATCGCGCAGGAAGAAGTGTTCGGCCCGGTGTTGTCGGTGATTAAATTTAAAGACGAAGACGAAGCCCTCGCCATCGCTAACGATGTGCGCTTCGGCCTCGGCTCCGGCGTCTGGACCAGCGACATCGCTCGCGCGTTCCGCATGTCCGAGCGAATTCAAGCGGGAACGGTTTGGGTCAACACCTATCGTGCGGTGAGCTTTATGTCGCCGTTCGGCGGCTACAAAGATTCTGGTCTGGGCCGCGAAAACGGC
This sequence comes from Pseudomonadota bacterium, assembly GCA_031406045.1. GTDB lineage: Bacteria > Pseudomonadota > Gammaproteobacteria > Burkholderiales > JALYOK01 > JALYOK01. The sequence continues at coordinate 2,900 of JANOGO010000071.1, read as the reverse complement.
ATCGATGCGATCCGCGAATATCTGCAAACCAAGAGCGTATGGATTAATGCCGGCGCGGCGACGGGTAATCCGTTCGTCATGCGTTGAAATAAAAATTTAGCGAGGAGCAAGGCATGAAAGGCATCGTATTTCCCGGTGATCGAAAACTGGAGATCATGAATTTTCCCGACCCAACGCCCGGTCCCGGCGAAGTGGTTTTGGAAATCAAAGCATCCGGCATGTGCGGTAGCGATTTGAAGTTCTATCGCGCGGTCGGCGGCGCTTCGTCGCTCGGCCTGGGCGAGGTGAGCGGGCCGATCATCGCGGGCCATGAGCCGTGCGGCGTGGTTGTCGCCGTCGGCGCCGGAGTGCCGGAAAACCAAGCCAAAGTCGGCATGCGCGTGATGCAGCATCACTATCGCGGCTGTGGCGTGTGCGATCATTGTTCCACCGGTTGGATGCAATTGTGCGTGGAAGGCGTGAAGGAGGTTTACGGCGCTACGGGACATGGCGCCCACGCCCGATATATGAAATGTCCGGCGCGCACGTTAGTGCCGCTACCTGACGAATTATCGTTCGAAACCGGCGCCGCGATTTCCTGCGGCACGGGTACCGCCTGGGGTGCGCTGCAACGCTTAGGTTTGCAGGGCGATCACACCATCGCGATATTCGGCCAAGGGCCGGTCGGTTTGTCGGCAACGCAACTCGCACACGAAATGGGCGCGCGCGTGATCGCGTTGGATACCAGTGATGAGCGCCTAGCGCGCGCGAAGGAATTAGGAGCCGATACGATTCTTAATCCCAAGAATCACGAGAACGTCGTTCAAGCCATTCGCGATCTTACCCATGGGCGTGGCGCCCATCTATCGCTCGATGCATCGTCTTCGCCGCAAGCGCGGGCGCAAGCGGTCCGCTGCGTGCGCACTTGGGGCAAAGCGTGTTTCGTCGGCGAAGGTGATTCGGTGACCTTGGATGTCAGCCCCGATATTTTGCGCCGCCAGGTGACGATTATCGGCTCGTGGACATTTTCCACCGTCGGTCAAGGGGAGTGTGCGCGTTATGTCGCCGATCGTGGTATCGAGGTTGATAAGCTATTTACTCATCGCTGGAAACTCGATCAAGCCAAGGAAGCCTATCAACTTTTTGACGCTCAAACGTCGGGGAAAGGCGTTATTCTGCCGTCGTAATCAAATCGCTGAAGCGAACTGCGCGTAAGACAAAATTTAGGAGAATTTAATGATCATCAAACGTTTAATCACCGCCGTGTGTGTGGTGCTTGCATTCATGTTCGCCGCGACGTTGCCGGCTGCCGCGCAAGGCATATCAAAACTGCGCGTTCAGTCGGCGTTTCCGTCGTCCAGCTTGATTTTCGAGAGTTCTAAATATTGGGCAGAGCGTGTGAAGGCGATGACCGGTGGCAAGCTGGTTATAGATTTACTGCCCGCTGGTTCGGTGGTACCGCCATTTGAAGTGTTGGACGCCGTGCACAAAGGTGTTATCGATGGCGCCCATTCTTCCGCTGCGTATTGGGTTGGCAAAAACCGAGCGGCGACCTTGTTCGGGCCCGCGCCGGGCGGTCCATTTGGGATGGATATGCTGGATTATTACGGCTGGTTGTATGAAGGCGGCGGCCTGCAATTCTATCGAGATTTTTATCAGAAGGAATTGAAGCGAAAAGTTTTTGTAGTCCCGATGGGTTCGGCCGCGAACCAGGTGCTGGGATGGTTTAAGACGCCGGTAAAAAATTGGGAAGATCTAAAGGGGCGTAAATGCCGGGAGACTGGCATCGGCGCCGAGGTGTTTAGTAAGTCGGGCATGAGCACCGTGAATGTTCCGGGCGGTGAAATTATCCCATCCGGCGAACGTGGCGTGATCGAATGCGCCGAATTTGTCGGCCCCGCCGAAGATATGAGAATAGGTTTCCAAGCCATCTGGAAATATTTGTACATGCCGTCGATCCACGAAAACGCCACGGTGCTTGAGCTTCTGTTCAATACCGACGTGTGGAACAAGCTTTCGCCCGAACAGCGAGAGATCATCCAATCGGCCGCGTGGGAAGCGACGATGCGTTCGCAGATCGTATCGAATAAACTCAATGCCGATGCGCTCATTGAATTGCGCACCAAGCATGGCGTGAATATTGAGCGTACGCCGCCGGACATTCTGCCGAAAATTTTGGCCGCCTGGGACGAAATTGCGAAAGCTGAAGAAGCGAAAAATCCATACTTTAAGAAAGTCTACGACTCACAAAAAGCCTTCGCATCAAAAGTGGTGCCGGGTCGCCGGGCTGTGTACGCGCCCTATAACGTTGGCGCAGACTATTACTGGCCGGAGAAGAAATAGCGCCCACGTCATTCGCGGTCGCCGCAACTCAAGCGCGGCGGCCTATTAGTTTGCCTTTATAGAGATCGCCTATGAACCAGCCTTCGCCGCTCTACCTCGGCGTGATTCGTACGATAGACGGCATTACCCAATGGACCGGCTATTTGTTCGCGTTGATTGTTATCCCCCTGGTAATTGCCAACGTTGTCGAAGTGTTCATGCGCTACGTCATGAATAGCCCGACCGCGTGGGCACTCGATACCACCATCATGTCCTACGGCTCATTATTCATGCTGGGTTCGGCGTATGCGTTGATGAAAGGCGCTCACGTGCGAACCGACATGCTGTGGGACAAATTCTCGGATCGAAAAAAAGGCATCATCGACAGTATTGCCTTCTTAGTCTTCTTCTTGCCGTCGATGGCGGTGTTGTTTTATATCTCCTACGTCGAATTTCAGTACGCGATCGAGATCGATGAAAAGTCTACGGCAACAACCTGGCAACCGATACTGTGGCCGTTCCGGGGGGTCGTGCCGTTGACGGCCTTACTGCTATTTGTGCAGGGTATTTCTGAATTATTGAAAAGCCTCTGGGCCGCG
>JANOGO010000185.1:0-9392 GCA_031406045.1 Pseudomonadota bacterium | reverse complement strand
GTAGATTTTTTGCAGGCTCGCGACTTAGAGCGCAATCTGGTTAAACAAGCAGGTCAAGCTTCTGAAGCGGTCTTCAAAGCCATATGGGACAATCCTGACGACAGTGAGTATGACCGACTTTAAGTTCGGTAATGTTGTATTGGTGCCGTTTCCCTTCAGCGATCAAGTCAGCACCAAAAAGCGTCCCGCCGTTATTGTCTCCAGTCCTGCCTACCATCAATCCCGGCCGGATTTGATTTTGATGGCGATCACCAGCCAAACGAGCTTACCGCCGAGAATGGGCGATGTCACCATTCGCGATTGGCAAGCCGCCGGGTTGCTCAAAGCATCGCTCATCAAGCCGGTTGTGACCACGATCGAACGATCGCTAGTCATCAAGATTTTGGGGCAACTTAGCGTGGCTGATGTTCAAGCGTTGACGCAAAGCATCACTCGGATTCTTGGGCCAACGTAGCAAGCGCTTTTCTTCGCTGCGTAAATCGGTCTGAGAGGCAGTATCCAGGGGCTGGCCTATGGCCATGCGGCTTCCAGGGCATCCATCTAGGCAATGAAGCGCGCGCATACGTGTGAACGCTAAGCGGTGATGGGTTGGGGTGTTCATCACGTTGCGATTTAATTGAACCGATTTCGGTTGTCGATGACTTTCACATTCGGCGAAAGGCGCTGCGCTTTTCCCACCGGGCTTGCTTGCGTGCAAGACTTGACCCTAGCCCGTTTTAATAAAAATTGTGATGTTGCACCCCCCGACGCAGCGGTCAACCGCCGTTACGAGGATTATGCGCGCTTCGCGATATCCGTATCGCCTCGTCAACCTAGCAGCCCACCGACCAGCAGCGCCAAGCAGAGCACACACCCCGCTAGCGGAACGCCTATTGGCACAGTAAACACGGCGCGCGGCATAGGTTCAGACTTTCGCTTGATCTGCACCAACGCGGCATTGACGAACGCGAAGATGATGAGCGTCAGACGCGAAGTCGTCTCGGCAAGACCTTCCAGCGGAAAGACCAGCGCCAGGACCAAAACGGCGCCGACCACTAAAGCCGTCGCTTTCAGCGGCGTTCGCGTCAGCGCGCTTACGCCGGCAAGCGCGGACGGCAACAGGCCCCGATCGGCCATACCAAAAATCACCCTGGATGACATCACCATCAGCGCAATGATGCCGTTGATGGTGGCGACGATGGCAATCGCGCTGATCGCGACTGGCGAGGCGCCGGTGACGCGTTCGAATACCAGGCTCAATGGCGCGCTGGCGCTAGCAAGCTCGTCTGGAGGAACCGCGACTAACGCGATCCACACGATGACAATGTAGAAGAACGTGGAAATCCCCAGCGTAAGAAAAATCGCGAGCGGCAGGGTTCGCCGCGGCTCCTTGACCTCCTGGGCGATGTTGGCCAATCCCTCGAAGCCAATGAATGCGAAAAATCCCAGCATTGATGCCGAGAGGATCCCCGTCACGGCTGCCGCGCTGCCAAGACCGGTCCAAATCTCTGGAATGCGTGTCACCAATTCCTGAGACTGGGTGGCACTTGCGAAAATAAGAACGAGCAGCCCGGCAACCTCGATCAGCGTCATGGCGGCGGCAATCCCGACCGACTGCAAGATACCCCAGGCGGCGACCGCGCCCATCAGCAAGACCACCGTCGCAATGACGAACCCGGCCGACAGATCGACAAACTCCCGGATGTAGCCCGTGCTGCCTTTCGCGATCGCGGCGGCGGAAATGATCCCCACCGCAATGACCATCAAGCCGATCAACAGCGCCAGCTTTTCGGAACCAAAACCCGCCTTGACATAGGCAGCCTCGCCGGCGCTGACCGGCATGCGAGAAGCAAGCTCCGCGAAGGAGGCCGCAGTGGGTGCCATGACGGTCGCGGCCAACAGGAAAGCCAGTGGGGCATGCATGCCGGCGCGGCCCGCCGTCGCACCGATTAGCACGTAGATGCCCGCCCCGATCGTCACGCCGAGCCCAAACAGAACGGCGAGCGGCAGGTTGAGCGAACGCACTAGTGCGGGAGAGACGCTTGCCGCCGACGGCGTTTTCGGATCGACAGTCGTCAAAATTGCTCGGCCCGTTCATGTCGCAAAGTTGAAGGTTTGCTCATCAATTTGACTATACGCTGAAGCGAGTACTTGAAACCGCCCCGAGGTGGAAATTTACTATTGATCGGGGTTGCGCGGGGAAATGACCGTCGCGAATCGCTTAGGCCGCACTCCCCATTTGATCGCGCGAATTCCGCAGCCTACCCCAAAGCTACAGGTGACCGGCGCAATCCTTACGGGTATTGCCTCGCAGACCATGCCCTGCCACGAGCAAAGCAAGACGCGGACTCTGGCGTAACGTTAGCAACAGAGCACTGGTAGCCAATGCTTCGATCTTTTCCAGCACTGGTAGCGCGATTGAATCGCTCAGCGCAGCGAGTTCTTTGCGCGTATACGTTTTGAATCGAATTTCGTAGCTAGGTAACTTTTCCGCTGCGTTTTATCAGCGCGGCTTTGACCCGATCAAGTGAAACGCTTTTCTCGCCGCGACGCGATTCAGCGACCAGCACGTCTTGGAAATCTTCCCAAAAAGCGCGATGTTTGCGCAGATCAATTTGCACTGCAAGTTTGTTACCACGTTCGTCCGTGACGTACCGTATGCCTTCAAGCATAGTGTTGCTCTACTGGTTTGCCGGAATGGAAATAATACGCGAATTCGTCGCGCAAATGCGTTGCGTTGATCAATGCCTGGCCGAAAGCACGGGATGTGGATTGAACGGCGGTGCGCTAGACGCGCGGGCTCTTGGCCGGGCCAAAGGATTAGATTTTTTCGATTGCGATTCTACGACTTACCATCAGGATCATGAATGCGCACTCGCCCCGGCTCTACTATCCACAACTCACCCTGTATCGGGCGCTGAGCGATTAGAATCAGAAGTTCTTTCAATCGCGCGATGACGGATTGAGGGTTAACCCGTCGTGGCAATTCGAGTACGGCAATGCCAAAGCTCGCTTTGGGAGGGAAACGCAAGGTTTGTCCGAAGTCATGATCTAAAGTGATGAGGGCACGATCTTCCGCCTGGCACACGCGGAACAAGTTCGCATCGTCCGTGCCGCTGAGTCCTTCCTGCAGCACGTTATCGGCATCGTGCCCCGCTTGAATGAGAACCTCGAGCGCGCTTCGCCCCGGATTCTCGTCGAGCTTGAACTTCACGCCGCCTTTTCAGTCGCGATGGGGATAATGTGTTCTCGTGCCATTTCTGCGCCGTAAGCCAGGGCTGCGAAAATGTCCTCGCGCTGTAGCTGCGGGTATTCGCTTAATATCTGTTGTTCGCTCAATCCTTCGGCAAGTAAATCGAGAATGAGGGAAACCCAAATTCGCGTGCCTTTGATGCAAGGTCGGCCGAAGCAAACCAGGGGATCGATGCTGATACGGTTTAGATGCGCAACCATTACGTGTCCGGTCAAATTGTTTGCAAAGTAAATTGTAGCCGATTTGGCCAACGCGGCACCTAAGCGGATACTTACTTGCTCAAAACGTTGCAAACATTTTTTCCAAAAAACACTTTTCGAGGGAATGCCGCGATATTTTTCTTCGCCCTATTCATTGTCTAGATAACTGCCCTGAGAGCTAATATCTATGCGGCTCTTCAGGCATTCATCGAGATGACGAAACGCGTGCGTATGTGAGGGAAGGCAGCTTGACCGAAGGGTTGGTAGGAAATGCTGCTCACTAACGATATGCCGTTGACCGCGAGGCTGGCGATGCGGCCTTGGGGGTCGAGCCATACGTAACTATCTCGGCGCTCGGATACGTCATGCTCGGCAGGCGGCCGACGGCGTCATAGCCGTAGCTGAGGGGTTGTACTAAGGTGCCGGTGGTTTGTTTCTTTTGGAGGAAGCATCGGCGGCTTTTTACCATCGAATCTTTCATCGAGCCCCGCTACCACAAGTAGTACTAAAAAAATGGCTAACGGCGATGGAAAAAGTTGTCATTACACACGTCAATGCAAGCGAACTCCCCGAGCAGTGGAGCAAATCTATAAATGCCAAGGATAACGAAACATTTACGGTGACGCTTGCCCCCGAGCGCGATCCCAAAGCGAAGCGTAAACTCAATAGGCGAAATCCGCTATTCGGAATTTGGGCGGATCGAACCGATCTACGCGATATCGAAACCCATGTCCGCAGCCTGCGCAAAGTGCGTGCTGTTTCTAGATGACATTGGTCGATTCGGACGCACTCATTTGGGCATGCGTGGCGAAGCGCGACCAAGTGCTTTTCTAGAAGCCTTGCCTGGAATCGCTTTGTCGGCGGTTAATTACATCGAGCTTGTTTAGGGTATGCGTAACCGCCGCGAATTGAAGGCATTGCGCGATTTCATGCGGTCATGGGACGCTCAGTAACATCCGATAACCGAGCCCGTCACCGCGCGTGCGGTAAAGCTCGTCGAGCGTTATTTCTTAAGTCACCACATACAGTTGGCGGACGCGCTCATCGCCGCAACGGCGCTGGAACACAAGCTTACCCTTGCAACGGGTAACACCAAACATCTTAAGGTGATTAACGGATTGAAAATAAAATCATTCAGTTTGAGTTGATCGAGCGGCGTCGTGCGCCACGACGAATAGACTTGCGTCGTAAGCGGAAATCGTCGTAATGTGGCCGAGGGCATCGCTGACGGTATTCAGATCGCCGATGCGGTAATTGCCGTAAACGTCGTTGCTGGCAAAGTAAGTGTACGTCGATATGTCGGTGAGGTTAGTGCGCGGGCCGTTGCTGGTGAGCATTAGGCCTGAGCTGCTGTAGGTATAAGTCCGAGTGCGAACGTTCGCCAGAACAACGGCAGCGGCGCTAAAGCCTAGGCTACCGTTGGCATCGGTGGTTTCGGTCACGGTCTTGCAACACAGCACGCCGATGGGGAGGCGGCACCGCGCTAAGCGGCACGTTTCGTAAGTTCATCGCGAACCACTTTACGTAACGTTTGTTCCAGCGACTGTTGTTGCATTGAATGTTTCAATTCTTCGTTAATCAAAGTTTGGTAGCCGCGCGCGCCGGCTTTCTTTTTGAAGTGCTCGACGATAGCCGCATCTAAGTAGATATTGATGCGTTGTTTTAGTGGTTGAATTTGTCCGCCGACGTTGCGCGCACGTATCACCACTTTGCCGCTGTCGATGTCCGCTTGCTTGAGCGGCGGGCTATCACGCAAGCTGATTGTAGAAGATCGTTTGTTCATGTCGGGCGGCCTTTCGCATCGAGATAATTCGTATCTCATCCTCGGTTTCGCTGCTAACTATTACAACGACGTCGTCGTTCAACAATCTCAACGTAATAAATCGTTCTTCACCATAATCGAAACGGCGATCTTCGAACGTGACGGTGTGACCGCTTTCAATGACCGCTGAGGCGTCATTGAAATCCAGCCCATGCTTTTTCAGGTTGGCCGTTCGTTTCATTGGGTCGTAACGATACGCCACAGCCCGTTATACACACGTATGTACATACGTATATAAACGGAGGCTACGCTTGTTACCCCGCCAGCGATTTGTTTTGTCAGCATCGCACGCCAGGAGGCTCGTGGATAAAGGCTCTCCAGGCATGCATTGCCAGGAAGTAAGCTGGGCGCGGGTCGCGGCGTGCCGCGTCGCTGAGATTCGATGCCTTGTCCGCGTGCGCTTTGCGCACCCTACGCTTGCTTCGCGTAGTGGACGCGCACGCGTTGACGCAAAGCATTACTCGGATTCTTGGTCCAACGTAGCCAGCGTTTTTTTCGCTGCGCAAATCGGCCTGGGAGGCAATATCTATGCGGCTCTTCTGGCATGCGTCGTGACAATGAAACATGCGCATGCATGTGAACGGTAAGTGGTCATGGGTTCGGGTGTTCGTCACGCCGCGATTTAATTGAACCGATTTCAGTTATCGATGACTTTCACATCCGGCGCAATGGCCCAACGCCACCCCGTGCGCGTCGCTTATTGACGCCCTACCTTGTGCACCTTACGCGGGTTTTCGGTTGTCGGTTGAATTCATTCAGCGGATTGACGAGGTCACGGTACACATATTTTTGTAGCCTGGATGTAGCAGCGCGAAATCCAGGATCGTTGTTCCCCATACTTCATTTCATTCCATACGAGCTACGCTTGCTAGTTTGCGATGACGACTGAGCAGCCCTTCGCCATTCCGCGGAATCAAGTAGCTAGAGCCCGAGGAGCGGCCGGTTGCTTGTCGCATATAACTTGCGGGCGCGTCGTCACGATTGTTGAAAGCTTCGGATTCCCAGAACAGCCATAGACAAATCGACATACCACCCTCATAAAGAGTTGGCTGGTCTGAATGCAGGCAAAGTAGTACAATGCATGCATTGAATCCACAGCGGAGTGATGAAGCATGGCCATGCTGACGGTACGAAACATTCCTGACGAGGTACACCGGGCGCTACGCGTGCGCGCCGCGCAGCACGGCCAGAGCATGGAAGCCGAGGTGCGTGGGATTTTGGAGTCCGCTGTCAGCCCGGAGGGGCGGGTGAAGCTGGGCTCGCTGCTGGCCGACGTGGGCCGGCGCGCCAAGCTGACCGATGAAGAATTTGCCGTCTTCGAGCAGGTGCGCAACAAGGTGCCCGCCCGCCCGGTGAGCTTCGAATGATCCTGTTGGACACCAACGTGGTGTCGGAGCCGCTGCGCCCGACACCCGACGCCCGCGTTGTCGAATGGATTGATGCCCAGGCACTGGAGACGCTATTCTTATCGGCTATCACCGTTGCCGAATTGCGCGCCGGTGTCGCGCTGCTGCGCGCGGGCAGACGCCGGGCAAGTTTGCAGGAAAACCTAGAGACGCGGGTGCTGCCGTTGTTTGCCGGTCGCGTGCTGCCCTTCGATCTGGGTTGCACTCAAGCCTATGCAAAACTGATGGCCAAGGCTCGGGCATCGGGCCTCGCCGTTGCCAGCGCAGATGGCTACATCGCGGCGATCGCCGCCTCCAACGGCCTGGCCGTGGCCACTCGAGACACGGGTCCCTTCGAGGCTGCTGGTGTCGCAGTGATCAACCCGTGGCAGGCGTGAAGGTCGGCACCCTCCTGCGACTGACGCTCTACCGAATTGCCAAGCGGCTTACCGTCGCGCGAAGAACAACAGGAGCGTAAGTGTGTTGGCGCGATATCGTTGAAAAAAGAATCGGCCAAAGGCACCCTGTACATTGGAGGAGGAAGTGTTTGCTTCGCTCCCGTGACGATAGTAAGTGCCTTGACCCATTGAGCTATCCGGCGCGGCGCGGCATTCGAAACGGCAATAACGTTTGCACCCAGCGCGATGCGAAGCGGTTCAGGTCAAGGCTTTCGTGCACTGCGGTGACCGGCACACCGAGCAAATGGGTTGACACTAGCGTGCGCGCGTAGAACGGCGTGTCTTCCAGAGTTCGAATCACACTGGCTGAAGAGCCAGTATCGGCGCGGGTTTCGCGGCCGATGCGCCAGCCGGTGCTGGGCAATGGGCTGGCCGGTGGCGGGCTAAATTCTGTAAGGTCACCGTGCCGATCAAAGCGCAATCCCCGCGAAAAATGGCCGTTGTCTCGCAGCGCCGCGTCATACAGCACTGCTGTGCCATCGCTCAAGCTGGCGCGTGACCACGCCCAGTGCGTGAAGCCATCTTCAAGCGGCGCATCGCCGACATTGGAATCCAAATAACCTTCGCCTTGCCAATGCAAATCCGGCTGGGAAAAATCAACCTCAATTCGTGCGCATGGCGCAATTCCGAACCAGCGGTGCTTGCCCGTTTCATTCAGAATCACTTCGTGATTCGCCAACGCGCTGGGCAGGACGCGGATCGTGCCACGGATTTTCGCCGGGAACGGTACCGACACTTCGTCGATGCGAATGGTTAGCGCGTCGCCGTCCCAGCTCAATGCACTTGGACCCACGACAAATTCCTTCGCGCTTCGCGTCACGTCGTTTTTGCCGCGCTCGGTCATCGCCCAACGCTTGTTTCGTTGGCCGTACAGCGCGACATTGATTGCGCAATGGTTGATCGGATCCGCCGCGCCGCCGCGTAGTAAGGCGAGAAAACGCTGCCGACAAATGCGATGACGGTAATGGCGTCCTCACCATCGGCACTGATGCCGTCGACATACCACCAGGCATAGCCGCCTGGCACCACGGGCCGATCGAAGTTCGGGAAACTATCGATCATCGATTTCCAAAATCCTGAATAATGCTTTGCGCTGCAAACTGGCCGCTGAGCGCCGCCATCGGCACGCCGGGACCGGGATGGACGCTGCCGCCCGCGAGATATAAGCCCGGCAGTTTGCTGCGCGCGCCCATCCGGCTGAACTAGCCTTGCCAACCGTGGTTCGCCGCGCCGTACAGCGCGCCATTCGTGGCGGGAAACAATTGTTCGAAATCATGCGGCGTTGTCAGCACGCTCGTCTCGGTGGATCGCGAAATATCCAGTCCGCAGCGTTGCAGCAAATCAAATGTCTGGTGCTCACAGGCGGCAATTTCGTCCTCGCGAAATTTTCTGATACCGCCGAGCGCCGGTGCGTTGACTAGGCACAACAAGCGGTCCGCACCTAACGCAATGCCGCTGTCTCGATCGGTACGACCTTGAGCGCAAACGTAAACGGTCGGATTGGCGGGTAGTTTTTGCCGCGCGAAGATATCGTCGAATTCGGCCGCGTAATCTTCGCTGAAAAATACGTTATGCCGCAGCAACGGAAATCCCCGCGTTGGCGCGACTAGGTTCCAAGTCAGCGCGGATAGCGATGCTGCGCTCGATTGGGATTTCAGCGCGGCATTGGCCGCATCGCGGCCGAACAGCCCCGCAGTCAGCGCGCGGACATCGGCGTTAACGACGACTGCGTCCGCGTTTATCTGCTGGCCGGTGGTCAAGCGCAGCCCGCACGCGCGGCCGTTTTTCACCAACACTTCCGCGACGTTGGCGTCATAGCAAAACTTAACACCGCGCTCTGCGGCGAGCTTGGCGAGCGCTGCGGCGAGTTGATGCATGCCGCCGTCGACGCACCACACGCCATCCTGTTCGACGTGGGCGATCAGCATCAGCGTGGCCGGCGCCAGAAATGGCGACGAGCCGCAATACGTGGCATAGCGGGCGAACAATTGCCGTAGCCGGACGTCGTGAAAGTAATCGCCGAGCGCGTTCCAAAGATTGGTAAAGGGCCGAATTTGCAACAGGTTAGGAAGTCCACGCAACCCGGCGCCGCGCATCAGGGTTAGCGGCGTTGCATTGGCCGCACGGATATAGCCATGTTCCAGCGTCTCGTAAACTAGTGTAGTGTCCCATAAATAACATTACAGTTAAGTCGCCTTCTTTTTCCCTGGGGGCAGGGAGGATCCGGGCTTAATCTGCTCCATCTTCACCCGCGCCCGCTCGATCTTCTGGATGATGCCCTCGACGGTGGCGGTC
>JANOGO010000048.1:0-4651 GCA_031406045.1 Pseudomonadota bacterium | reverse complement strand
GAAGCGAACGTGGAAAACTACGTCACGCAAAAAGCCCTCGACGGTTTATTCGTGATGATGGCCGACGAAGAAAAAGCCATCCGCGCCAATCCGGTGAAAGCCGGAACCGAGATCGCGAAGAAAATATTTGAAGTGTTGCGTAAGAATTAGTCTGGCGAGTAGTTCTTGTGACGCAAGACATGCCTGAAGATCCTCATGGATAGTGCATCTACAGGCACTATTGTCGGCGAGGCAATCAGGGGGCGGCTTCTGGCGTGGCCCGCATTTTTAGCACACCGGTTAAGATCATCTAGCATTGCGTTTTTTGGAGGCAATCATGCGATTCCTATCGCGCCTTGATTCAAAACTTATTTCTATTTCTGCCGTCGCGTTAGTGCTGGTCGCGGCACTGACCGGCGACGCTATGGTCGATCTGATCGAGCTCCAGCGGTTGGCGCGGATTCAAATTCGCGATGCCCGGCAAGCTATGCTCAATGCGGATTTCGATGTCGCGCTGGTTCGCGCCGCCGGTGAGGCGGCATCGTACGCGACGACGCGCGATCGCGTGTATCTTGACGAAGCGACCGAAGCGATCGAAAAAGCCGAGGCCGCGATACTTGGCGTACAAAAAACACTTAATTCCGATGCCGGTCATGAAGGACTTGAATCCAAGCATCAAGGCTTTCTCGAACGTCAATGGCAGTTGCATTCGGCGGTGAAGCGCGGTGTCCGTGCAGTTCAAGAATTGGAGCCTGACGCCGATCCGCGTCAGATTCAAAAGGTGTTAAACGAAATTTATGCTTTTGAGCCCGGCGCGGCGAAACTTCGACCGGAAATAATCGCGCATCGAGATCTGGAATTCTACGCAAACGAACGATCTATTCAACAGCGCGCCCAACACACGATGATCGATTTCCTGGCCAGCTTAGCGTTGTTCATATTTTTTATGGGCGGGATAGTCTTGTTCACGCGTCGGGCGATTGTTCAGCCGCTCGATCGCTTAGCATCGGCCGCCAGCGCGGTCGCGCAAGGCGATTTTCACCGCACTGTCGCCGCCACCGGACGAGACGAAATTAAGCGCCTGCAGATTGCGTTTAATGAAATGGTAAAGGATTTACGCGAACAACACGCCGCGCTCACGGAAAGCGAATCGCGCTTTCGTCAGATGGCTGAGCATTTTCCCGGTGTATTCGTCATGAGTGATGCGCTGGGTAAAGATATTCTCTACGTCAGCCCAGGCTACCAAACGGTTTGGGGGCAGCCTACCGAGCATCTTTACCGGCAACCGGATTCGATCGCGCAGTCTATCCATCCGCAGGATCGCGATCGTGTGCGAGTCGGTATTGCGACGCTCAATCCTGAGCAATCCGGTGCGCTGGAGTACCGCATCGTTCGCCCCGACGGTTCGATTCGCTGGATTTGGGAGCGCAGCTTTCCGATCAAAAATGCGCAGGGGCAGGTTTACCGCGTAACAGCCGTGTGCGAAGACATCACGGAACGCAAAAAAATAGAGGAAGAATTACGCCTGAGCGAACAGCAATTGCAGTCGGCGTTAGCGCAGCGCGTACAAGTTAATCGGGATTTGCATGACGATGTCCTGCAATCGATCTACGCTGTGGGCTTAACGTTAGAAAGCATACGTCGCGCAATTGACACAAATTCCGCGGTTGCGCAGGAGCGCATCACCAATGCGATTGGGCAACTGAACGATATCATGCGCAATGTTCGACTTTATATTCTTGAGCCCGAAGCGCGGCTGCAAACGAAACAGGAGGTGATGTCGGCGTTGCATTCACTGATTCAAACGGCGCAGGGGAATCAAGCGCCGCGTGTCAGTGCCGAGGTCGATCCGCGCGTGATGCCGGCGCTGGCCGAAGAACACGCACGTAACCTGCTGCAGATCGTACGCGAAGCAATCAGTAACGCCCAGCGCCACGCTAAGGCGCAAAGCATTCGGGTGGCGCTAAAGCAATTCGATGGACACCCGCGCTTAACCATCAGCGACGACGGCCGCGGATTCGAAGCTCGCATACCGTCTTCCGGCGGTCATGGACTACTCAATATGGCGGCGCGTGCCAAGCTCATGGGTGCCCACTTGGAAATTCTCTCAAAGCTGGGCCTCGGTACGCAGGTGGCCGTTGATCTGCCGCAATCGGCCTAAATATGGCGCTCGAGAGCAAAACAATACGCCTGCTGATTGTCGATGACCACGAGTTGGTACGGCTCGGCCTGCGCGCAGCTTTTGATGAGCACTCGGATATCGATGTGGTCGGGGAAGCTGATACCACCGATGGCGCGGTGACAGAGGCAATCCGTCTACGGCCCGATGTGATCTTGATGGATTTGCGTTTGCCCGGCGACGGCGGCGTGCAGGCCTGCCGCGAGATTTTGGCCGATCACCCGCAAATACATATTTTGTTTCTTACGTCGTATTCGAATCAGGATTCCGTTCTCGCCGCGGCGTTTGCCGGGGCGCGCGGTTATTTGCTCAAAGAGATCGGCTCGGATGCCCTGGTGCAAGCGATCCGAAGCAGCGCGGCCGGGCAGACGATTATGGATCCTTCGATCAATCAACAAATGTTGGCTTGGATCAAGACATCGACCATACAAGGGGTCAACTCTCCTCAGGATTCGCTTTCACCGCAGGAACAGCGTGTGGTGAGGCTGGTCGCAGACGGTAAAACTAACAAGGAAATCGCCGTCGCGCTGGAACTCAGCCCGAAAACGGTGAGAAATTACCTCGCCAACGCGTTCGACAAATTACAAGTTTCGCGGCGCGCGGAATTGGTTAAACGATTCGGTCACCACGAATGAATCCTTTCGTTAATAATCCGCTCGATAGGGTCATTTGACCCTATCGAATTAGGGACACCCATTCAGGTTATCGGCCTAATCGCCCCTACCGCTCGCGTTTTTAGCCCATCAAACTGTAACTACTTGCCGATGCGGTGATTTACCAGCCTGCCGCAGCGCGTGGGTCGGCTCGGTGCTTCACAGCGCCGAGCTGTTTTGGCTAGCGCAAACGACAACGATAATATGACAATAAATCCATTCAAGTTTGTCGCACTCGCGACATTCACCTTTCTGCTTAGCGCCTGTGGCGGCGGTGGTGGAAGTCAATCGGCGGGTGGCATTGGCGGCACGGGCTCATCACTCGGACCGGTGAGCGGCTTTGGCAGCATCATCGTCAACGGCACGACATTCGAAACCGATAACGCATCGGTTTTAATCGAAGGCGAAACGCAGAGCGGAAAAGGTGATCTGTCGAAAATCAAAATCGGGCAAATCGTTTTAGTACGTGGGACGTATTCCAGTGCAACGGCCGGCACCGCCAATGAAGTCATTTATTTCGACAATCTCGAAGGTCCGATCACCGAAAAAAATCTGGTCAATAACAGCTTCACCGCGATGGGACAGACGGTGCTGATAGACGGCGATCCTGTCATCGGTACAAAGTTCGTAAACGCGACCAGCCTTGGCGATTTGAACATAAATGATATCGTCGAAGTAAGTGGATCGCCGGATGGCCGAGGCAATATTGTCGCGAGTTTTATCGAGAAAAAAGGAACGTTTACCAACGGCTCTGCGGAAGTTTCGATCAAAGGTGTCGTTAGCACACTCGATATCAACGCAACAACATTTAAGCTCGGGCCACTGATGATCGACTATGACACGGGGTCGACGGTATTCAAGAACCTGACCTTGGGCGATCTGACGCAGCCGCTTTATATTGAAGTGAAGGGCACGACCTTCGATGCAACCGGCGCTTTAATCGCTACCTCGATCGAGCGCATCGACCGTCCGATTAACCCGGGAACGCGACGTGCGCTGGATATCACCGGCGTCAGCGCCGACTGTGATACGCCTTGCAATTCATTCACTATTGAAGGACAGCGCGTGGTCACGACCGCGCAAACCTCCTTCGGCCAAGGAAACGCGACGGATCTCGTCGATAACCGCAAAATCGAAGTCGGCGGAACCATCGATGCCCTCGGAATTTTAGTTGCCGACAGCGTGGTATTCGTTAAAGGCAGCGCGCAGATCGAAGCACTCGCCGATGGCCCGGCGGACGTCGCGGCACAGACGTTTAGTATCCTAGGAATAACCGTCAAGGTCAGCAGCATCACGCAATTTAAGGACGCTATCGAACTTGGCGACATTACCGCCGGCAGCGCGATTAAGATTTTGGGCTATCGAATCGGCGACGCGCTAATTATCGCGACGCAGATCGGACGGGCGAATGGCGGCACTCGGCTGCAAGGACCGCTGCAAACGGTAAACAAAGGTAGTTCTTTGTTTACGATTCTTAGCGTTCCGATCACCGGCAACGCAGAAACGATCTTTCGAGACGTTAACGATAACGCGATCAGTTTCGCTGCGTTTTTCGACGCAACGCCGACCGGCACCATTGTTGGCGCCAAGGGCATCGAAAGCCCGGACAATCGGATCGACGCGACGGGTTCGCAAAGCGGCGAAGTCGAAATTCAAGATTGAGCGGGCCGCAAGCACGTTAGGCGAAATGCGCGGCGTAATGCACTGCCTCTGAAGAGCCGCATGGATAGTGCTTCTACAGGCACTATTGCCTAAGAGGAAAGCTGGGAGCGGATCTCGGCAAGGCGATTGCTAAACTAGCCGACCCGCAACTGCATCGGCTAAGAGTTGCTCAGCGACC
>JANOGO010000046.1:0-2144 GCA_031406045.1 Pseudomonadota bacterium | reverse complement strand
TAAGCGAACTGCATGCTGCTATTCGATCCGATCGGTTAGATCGACGACACGGGAAATTTCGTCGAGCGAGGTTTCGCCGCTTAACACGCGCCGCACGCCGTCATCCGCAAGCGAGTGAAATCCTTTTTGTTCGGCCAGTTTGCGCATTTCGCGCCCAGTGGCGCGGCGCGCGACCAGCTCATCGAGATCGGCATCCATCTTGAGGATTTCCATGATCGCCATGCGACCTTTATAGCCGGTGCTGTTGCAATGGGTGCAGCCGACGGCTTGGTAGACCATCGGTACCGGCGTCTCTTTTTGATGCCGCAATAATTGCAAGGTCGTCGCGTCTGCCGCGATGGGTTTTTTACAGCGCGAACACAATCGCCGTAGCAAGCGCTGCGCGATCACACCGATGATATTGCCCGCCATAATATCCGGCAGCACGCCTAAATCCAGCAAGCGCGGAATCGCGCCGATAGCGGAATTGGTGTGCAGCGTCGAGTAAACTTGGTGGCCGGTCATCGCGGCGCGAAACGCCATCTCAGCGGTATCGTGATCGCGAATTTCGCCGACCAGAATCACGTCGGGATCTTGCCGCATCATCGAACGAATGCCGTTGGCAAAATCCAGCTTCACCGCTTCGTTAACCGAGGTTTGCCGGATCAGCGGCATCGGATATTCCACGGGCTCTTCGAGGGTCATGATGTTAATGCCCTCGACGTTAATGCGATTCAGAATCGAATATAGCGTCGTCGTTTTGCCGCTGCCGGTGGGGCCGGTCACGAGGATCATGCCTTCCGGCCGTGCGATCATTAACTGCAAAGTTTGCAAACCTTGTTCCTGCAAGCCAAGCTGTTCCAGCGGCACGATGCCTTTTTGCCGATCGAGAATCCGCAACACGATATTTTCGCCGTGCGTCGTCGGTAAGCTTGAGACGCGAAAGTCCACTTGATGCCCGGACAACACTAGTGAGAAACGGCCATCTTGCGGCGCGCGGGTTTCGGCGATGTTCATATTGCTCATGACTTTGAGCCGCACCACCATCGCCGCCCAATAATTTTTGTGCAGCGAACGAATCTGTCGCAGCACGCCATCGAGCCGATAACGCACGCGCAAGAACCCCTGCTCGGGCTCGAAGTGAATATCCGATGCGCCTTGTTTCGCCGCGTCATTCAAGATCGCGTCGCACAGGCGCACAACCGGCTGGCTGTATTCCTCGAAATTCGCTTGAATGCTGGCGTAATCGATCTCGCCGGTTTCGATCTCGTGCAAAATTCCATCGATCGACAACTCGAAACCATAATATTGCTCGATACCGGCGATGATGTCCGATTCGCGCGCCAGCATTGGCTCTACGTGAATGCTATCGGGCACCAGGGCGCGAATTTGATCGAGCGCAACGACATCGGTCGGATCGGAAATTGCGGTGATCAGTTTATTTTCTTCGCGCAAAAACGCGACCGGCAACACGTGATAGCGGCGCGCCGCTTCTTTCGGAATCAATGCCAGCGCGCCGGGATCGGCCACCGTGTTGGAAAGGTCAATGGCGACTTGACCGAGACTTTCCGACAGAATATCGCGAACCGTCGCCTCGGAAACAAAGCCGAGACTCACGAGAATTTTTCCGAGCGGGACGTTGCGTTTTTTTTGCTCGATCAGCGCGATGCGCAATTGATCGTGGCTGATGATGCCTTTACCCAGCAACACCGCGCCGAGCGGCTGTTTGGCATTCGAAGTCGCGGCGGCGGAATTAGCCGGAACGGCAGACATGGTCGTCGCGCTACTGCGCGTGCCCGAGTTCGATCAGGCGCGCGCCGATGTCGGCGGGTTGAAAGCGCGCGCCGCGGACTTTCGCCAGCTCCAGCGCTTTTTTGTAGTAGATCGTCGCTTGCTTGGCTTGATTGAGTTGATCCAGGCTGACCGCCAAGTTGTAAGCGTAATCGGCATTGCGTGCGTCCAAACTGAAGGCATCAAAGTACGCTTGCTGCGCTTCATCCCAACGGCCTTGATTAGCGAACTGATTACCTAACGCAAATTGCAGCGGCGCGGAATCTGGTGCGCGCGCGATTTCGAATTTCAATTGGCTTTCGCTCGGGCCGCCGGGTTGACGAATCGATGCAAGCCCGGCGATGTCTGCCGCGTTTTGCGGATCGATTTCGATG
>JANOGO010000038.1:0-8340 GCA_031406045.1 Pseudomonadota bacterium | reverse complement strand
TTATTAGGATCAAGGCCACGCTTCACAAATGCCTCGCGCAACCCCAGCGTCGGCATCAGTACGAAGGCCGCGAATGAATCGGCCAGAACTTCGTTCGGAGGACGATCTGCGTTCTGGGCATGATCATCGCGAAGTTCATCGATCGTCGAGCCGTGACCGAAAACGTGATGGCCCAACTCGTGTGCGCATGTGAACGTGCGCCTGGCAAGTGGCCTTAGAGCCGAGACATGGATGCGGGGTTTCGGGTGGCGGTCATACATACCTTCCATATTGATGTCGTTGAAGCGCACGTTCACGTTATGCGCATCGCATAGACCGTAGATGCACGCGGGACTCTGGAGGTCGAGTCCGGCCTTATTACGCGCGGCGATCGACGCTTGCATGCCTTGCATGACAAGCGCCTTCTGCGAAGCGAAGGAGGAAGATGCCAAGGGTCGGGCACTCATTTGCGCGCGCCTCCGTCATCGTCCGTATCCGTATCGGAGTTACGCATGGACGCCAGCAGCCTCAACAGTCGGTCCAAGTCATCCGGCTTGAGCTTGCCCAGTTCGCGCGCGGCAAGTTGCAGCCGTGGGTCATCGGCTTCGAGTTGTTCGGCCGACTCGCCCAATAGCCACGACGCCGTGACATCGTAGGTCTCTGCGAATTTCGTCAACTCTTCGGCAGAGACACGGCGATTGCCTGCCTCGATCTCCGAAATCGTCGGTCGATGCATGGTTAGTAGTTTAGCCACCTGACCCTGCGACAAGCCGGCTACCTTCCTCGCTTCGCGCAGGCGCGTCGCAATCGCGCCGCGTATGGAATCCTGTATTTCAGTCATTGCGTGCTCACCTTCTGGGCTGGAGCCGATGGTTGCATCTCAGCCAAGGCAACCACGATCGCAACGGCCTCATCGACCGTGAGCGCCATGGTGGTCTTCTCGCGCCGAAAAATGTTTACGTCGTTGGCGATCGTGATGCCGAGCTTCACGCCGAGCATTCCGATCGCAACCGGCCAAATCTTGCTGTCGAACTTGGGCAGATCTTCGATGGGCTTGGTGGTCCCAGCGATTGCCGGGCATTCCAAGCCACTAAATGTCTGAATGTTCTGCAAGACCTCCACCAGGGCGGCCCTAACCACGTTTGCGTCCATTGGATTCTCCATATCGACCATTACGGTCAGTAAGATAATCTTACCATACAACGACCGTGGGTTGCAAGCTGTCTGCGCCAATTCGTCTCGGATCGAGCCACGGCACGCCGCACGACGAGTCCCCTCAGATTGAAGACTGTCAGAAATACTGCTATACTTCTACCACTTCGGAGCTATCGCCATGCAAACCCTCGCCAAACAAGTCCTAGAGCACACCACCGGATTGCCGGAAGGGACGCCTTTGGTCGCCAAAGAACTGTTACACCTGGGAAATCGTGCGGCCGTGGATCAAGTACTGTCCCGCCTGGTACAGCGCGGCGCTCTGTTACGCGCCGGCCGCGGTATCTATGTCCTGCCTGTCGAAAGCCGCTTTGGCACCCGCGCTCCTTCGGCCGCCAAGATGGTCGAGGGCCTGGCGAACCAACGTGGAGAAACCATCGCGTCTCACGGCGCTGCTGCCGCCAACGCGCTGGGCCTAACGACGCAGGTGCCAATGCGTGTCGTCTATCTAACGTCTGGCCCCAGTCGTCGCCTGAAGTTAGGCGCACAGATCATCGAGTTCCGTCACACGCCGATGTGGCAGTTGATGTTTCCTGGGCGGGCGGCGGGCGAGGTGGTACGAGCATTGGCTTGGTTGGGTCCGGAAAAAGCTGGGGAAGCGCTGCGGAAGTTGCGCACCAAACTACCTCCGTCTGAGTTGCAAGAAGTCGCTGCCGCGCGCGGGCGCTTACCGACCTGGATGGCCCGAGAAGTCAGTGCACTGGTGAGTAATGGCTGAGTTCTTCAAACTCTCCGCGGCAGAACGCTTGGCGGCGCTCGAACAGGCGGCCAATACGTCGGGCCGCCCTCCCCATCTATTGGAAAAAGATGTTTGGGTGGTGTGGTCGCTGCAGCAGCTATTCGACGGACCTCACGCGTCGCATCTCGTGTTCAAAGGCGGAACATCGTTATCGAAAGCGTACGGAGTCATTCATCGCTTCTCCGAAGACGTGGATTTGACCTACGACATTCGCGCCATCGCCGGCGATCTGATCGGCGACTCAGCGACGCCACTACCGTCGAGCAAAAGCCAGGAGAAGAAGTGGAGCAAAGAGATACGTTCCCGCCTCGCACACTGGGCGGCGACTGAAATCGTCCCGCAACTCACACAGCGTATCGAACAGCAGGGCTTGTCCGCCACCGTGCGCGCCGAAGGCGACAAGGTGTTTGTCGACTACTCACCGCTGTCCAAGGGCACGGGCTATGTCGCGTCGGCGGTGATGTTGGAATTCGGCGCGCGATCAACCGGAGAGCCCAGCGAGCCGTACGCTATCTATTGCGACGCCGCTACCCACTTGCAAGGCGTGGTGTTCCCCACCGCGACGCCGCAGGTCATGCGTGCCGAGCGCACTTTCTGGGAGAAGGCCACTGCGATCCACGTCTTCTGCGCACAAGGGGTGTCGTGGCGGTGACCGTTTCGCACGTCACTGGCATGACGTGACCCGGCTCGATACTGCGGGATTCGGCGATGCGGCAATTGCCGACAAAGCGCTCGCGAAGGCAGTCGCCGAACACAAGAGCATCTTCTTCGCCGAGAAAACTCCGAGCGGCGAAATCATCGACTACCACGCCGCCGTCTCTGGTGGCCTTCAACTCGTACCTGCCGCCGATGCGCTGAGCGCATTGGCAGCCGACTACCAACATATGGTCGAGGACCGCTTGTTTCTCGATGACGTAGAGCCTTTCGAAGCCTTGCTCGATCACTGCCGGCAGATTCAACTGAAGGCGAATGCACCGCGCGGTTGATCAAAAGACCGCTGCGGCATCTTGCGTCGTGCCTATTTCGGCATCAATCGCGTGCCAAGTCGCAATCCCCCTCACTCCCACTCAATCGTCGCGGGTGGCTTTCCGGAAATGTCGTACACGACGCGATTAATGCCGCGCACTTCGTTGATGATGCGGTTGGATACTTTGCCAAGCAAATCATAGGGAAGCTCAGCCCAATGTGCCGTCATGAAATCTGTGGTGACGACGGCGCGCAACGCGACGACGTGTTCGTACGTACGTCCGTCGCCCATCACGCCGACGGAACGCACCGGTAAAAATACCGCAAACGCTTGCGCGACTTTATCGTACCAACCGGCTGCGCGTAATTCTTCGATGAAAATCGCATCGGCACGTCTCAATAAATCCGCGTAGTCTTGTTTGACTTCGCCGAGGATGCGCACCCCCAAGCCGGGGCCGGGGAATGGATGGCGGTAGACCAACTCGCGCGCGAGTCCCAGCGCGACGCCGAGCTCGCGCACTTCATCTTTGAATAATTCACGCAGTGGTTCCAGCAATTTCAAGTGCAACGTGTTGGGCAAGCCGCCAACATTGTGATGCGATTTGATGTTGTGGGCTTTTTTGGTTTTAGCGCCGGCGGATTCGATTACGTCGGGATAGATCGTGCCTTGCGCGAGCCACTTTGCATTCGGTAATTTTTTCGATTCGCGTTGGAAAACTTCGACAAACTCCGCGCCGATGATTTTTCTTTTTTGCTCCGGATCGCTGATGCCTTTCAACTTGCCGAGGAAATCATCGCTCGCGTCGACATGAATTATTTTCACTCCGAGATGTTGGGCGAAGGTGTCCATCACTTGCTTGCCTTCGTTGAGCCGCAATAAGCCGTTATCGACGAACACGCAAGTGAGTTGATCGCCGATGGCGCGATGAATAAGCGCCGCCGCGACGGATGAATCCACGCCGCCGGACAAACCCAGAATAACTTCTTCGCGGCCGACCTGCGCGCGAATACGAGCAATCGCGGTGGGGATGTAGTCCGGCATATTCCAATCGGATTTAAGCCCGCAAATACCGTGCACGAAGCGCGATAAAATCGCCTTGCCCTGCTTAGTGTGCGTGACTTCAGAATGAAATTGCAACGCGTAAAATTTTCGCGCCTCATCGGCCATGCCGGCGATCGGTGTCGCCGGGTTGCTCGCGATTACCTTGAAGCCGGGCGGCAGTTCGGTTACTTTGTCGCCGTGACTCATCCACACGTCGAGTAATCCATGGCCTATTTCGTTCACGCGATCCTGAATGTCGCGCAGCAATTCGGAGTGGCCGCGCGCGCGGATTTCCGCGTAGCCGAATTCTCGAACCAATCCGTTTTCAACGCTGCCGCCCAATTG
The DNA here is from genome assembly GCA_031406045.1 of Pseudomonadota bacterium. Lineage (GTDB taxonomy): Bacteria > Pseudomonadota > Gammaproteobacteria > Burkholderiales > JALYOK01 > JALYOK01. The sequence continues at coordinate 4,057 of JANOGO010000038.1, read as the reverse complement.
CGCGGCCATCGTTTGCATGCCGTAACAAATGCCGAGCACGGGAACGCCAAGCTCGAACACAACCCCCGGCGCGCGCGGGGTTTCGTCTTCGGTGACTGATGCGGGGCCGCCGGAAAGAATCACCCCGCGCGGCTCGAACTCGCGAATAAATTTTTCCGTGACATCGTAGGGATGTAACTCGCAATAAACGCCGCATTCGCGCACGCGGCGCGCGATGAGTTGGGTGTATTGGGAACCGAAATCTAGGATTAGGATTTTATTCATTGGTGTTTAGTGAGGAGTGAGGAGTTAGGAGAAAACCACCGACTTGCGACACCTTACACCTCACACCTAACCCCTCACTATTCAACCCGATAGTTAGGCGCTTCCTTGGTGATCTGCACATCGTGCACGTGGGATTCGCGAATACCCGCCGCGGTAATCTCGACAAACTCTGCTTTGCTACGCAAATCTTGAATGGTTGCGCAGCCAAGATAACCCATGCTGGACCGCAAGCCGCCCATCAATTGTTGGATCACACCGATGACCGATCCTTTGTAAGGCACGCGTCCTTCGACACCTTCCGGCACCAATTTGTCGGCATTGTTTTCCGCATCTTGAAAATAGCGATCGCTCGAGCCTTGCTGCATCGCTGCGAGGCTGCCCATGCCGCGGTAAGATTTATACGAGCGCCCTTGGAATAATTCCGTTTCACCAGGCGCTTCTTCGGTGCCGGCGAATAGGCCGCCGAGCATGACGCTGGATGCCCCCGCGGCGATCGCTTTCGATACATCGCCGGAATAGCGAATGCCGCCATCGCCGATGCAGGGAATGTTGCTGTTCGCCAACGCATCGGCAACATTTTGAATCGCGGTAATCTGCGGCACGCCGACGCCGGCGACGATGCGCGTGGTACAAATCGAACCGGGGCCGATGCCGACCTTGATGCCGTCCGCGCCGTGATCCACGAGCGCCAATGCGCCCGCTGCAGTACCGACGTTACCGCCGATCACTTGCATCGCGGGAAACCTTCGTTTAATCCATCGCACGCGATCGAGCACGCCCTGCGCGTGGCCATGGGCCGTATCGACAATGAGGACATCAACGCCCGCTTCGATTAACGCTTCGACACGTTCATCCGTACCTTCGCCGACGCCGACAGCAGCGCCAACTCTCAGCCTGCCTTGGTTGTCTTTGCACGCATACGGATGTTCGCTGGATTTTTGAATATCTTTTACCGTAATCAAACCACGCAATTCGAAATCGTCGTTGATCACCAGCACGCGCTCTAGGCGATGCCGATGCAGCAAGGTCATTGCCTCAGCGCGCGACGCGCCTTCGCGCACGGTAACCAAACGATCGCGCGGGGTCATGATATTTTTCGCCGGTTGGTCGAGGTTGGTTTCGAAACGCAAATCGCGGTTGGTGACGATGCCGACAACGGATTTTCCGCTGACCACCGGCAAGCCGGAAATTTTATATTGCTTCGTTAACGCCAGCACTTCGCGCACCGTCATGTCCGGCGAAATGGTGATCGGATCTTTCACCACGCCGCTCTCGAAGCGCTTCACTTTGGAGACTTCCGCTGCTTGCAATTGCGCGCTCATGTTTTTGTGCACAATGCCGATGCCGCCCTCTTGCGCGAGGGCAATGGCGAGGTGCGCCTCTGTTACCGTATCCATGGCGGCCGAGATCAACGGCAGGTTCAGCGAAATCGTGTGGGTCAGGCGCGTTTCGAGATTGACGTCGCGCGGCAGAACGGTGGAATGGGCGGGGAGGAGAAGAACGTCGTCAAACGTTAACGCTTTTTGAACCAGGCGCATAGCGTTTTCTTTCGGCAAAACGCTATTATACGCGAGGGTAGAAGTGATGAGCGCGCGTAGGGTGCGTTTACGCACTGATACTTGTCGGCGACGGACGGTGCATAAATGCACCCTACAGTTTCTAATTACTTTGCGGTGAAATGGCCAGCGCTTTCGTGATGTGCGCTTCCAATTCGCCGGCGCGATCTTTCTGAAAACCAAGATGGGTGCTGATGACATTGCCGCTACGATCGATTAGAAAAGTGGTCGGCAAGCCTTTCAGTTCATAAGTCTTCGCCACGGCGCGCTTCGGATCGAACAGCACGGTAAATCCGGGCGGATACTGGGCGAGAAATTTATCGGCATCGGGGCGCTTGGTATCGATGTTCACGGCGATAATTTCCAAGCCGTCCTTGCCATATTTTTCCTGCAACTGATTCATAAACGGAAAAGTTTCGCGGCACGGCACGCACCACGACGCCCAAAAATCCAAATAGACTACCTTGCCCTGGTAGCCGGAAAGCTTAACCCCTTCTTGCTTCGAGTCAAGAAGTTCGAAATCTACAGCGCGCTTACCTAGCTCAACGCTTACCGCAGACCCGGCAAATAGTAAGGCGGAAATAAAAATGGTAGCAAGACGACCGCTAGGGCGCGATGGATTGGACATATTTTTTCTCAAAAAGAATATTTAGTCGTTAGTCTAACTTACTTCATTTGAACTTACGAAGGCGCCGGAAGGCTCATGGATAGTGGCTCTCCAGGCATGCCTCGCCACCAACCAGCATTTAAGCGGCTCCGGGCTCGATACCTCGAAGTTGCCGTGCGTTGACGAAAATCGAGCCGTCGCGTATCGTATCGCTTTAAATCTCTCAACGTCACCACGATGAGTGTCGCCCTCCCACTAGATTCCACTTCATTTCGCCGCGATGCTCAAGTCATTGGGTTAGTCGGCGTCGCCCACGGCACGTCGCACTTTTTTCATCTGATTCTCGCGCCGCTGTTTCCGTGGATCAAAGAGGCATTTGGATTGAGCTACGCGGAACTCGGATTTTTGATGACGGTGTTTTTCATTGTCTCGGGCGTCGGTCAATTTCTCGCCGGATTTTTAGTCGATCGCTACGGCGCATTGCAAGTTTTGTTTGGCGGCATGGCGTTGCTCGGCCTCTCGGCAATCGGCTTGGCGATGAGCTCCAGCTACATGATGCTGATGGCCTTCACCGCCGTTGCCGGTTTGGGAAATAGCATTTTTCATCCGTCGGATTTCACCATTCTGAATCGCCGCGTCAGCCAGCCGCGCCTCGCTCACGCATTTAGTTGGCACGGTGTGGCCGGCTCGATCGGCTGGGCCGCCGCGCCGCCAATTTTAGCTGGCCTCGCCGCGCTTTATTCGTGGCACATCGCCGTGTTGTTCGGCGCCGTGCTGGCGTTTAGCGTGTTAGCGCTGCTGGTGATTTATCGCGAGCGATTAGATACGCGCGCAATCGAAGCGGCGGTCGTCAAAGCCAATAAAAACCAACTCGCGGGAAGCTCGCTCGATTTCATGAAGTTGCCGGCGGTATGGATGTGTTTCGCGTTTTTTGCGTTTACCGCAATGGCGCTCGGCGTGATTCAAAGCTTTACGCCGGCGGCGTTGAAGGCGTCTTACGGCGTGGTGTTGGGCATCGGCACCGCGTGCGTCACGGCATACATGTTAGCGAATGCAGCCGGTACATTGGCGGGCGGATTTTTAGCTGCGAAATCGGCGCAGCATGATCGCGTGATCGCCGGTGCGCTCGGTATGGCCGCCCTGATCGCCGCGACAATCGCTACCGGGATGATACCTTCCGCGTTACTGATTTTCTTTTTCGCGTTGATGGGTTTTGGCTCCGGCCTCGCCGGACCGTCGCGAGATTTGTTGGTGCGGGCAGCGGCTCCGAAGAACGCCACGGGCCGCGTCTATGGCGTCGTCTATTCCGGATTGGATGCCGGCTTGGCGATCGCCCCGCCGATATTCGGCGCATTGATGGATGCGCAGCGACCGCTTTGGCTATTCACGTTGATGTCGGTATTTTTTGTTGCGGCGCTGCTGGCGGCGATGAGCGTTGGCGCCAAGTCGCAGCGCGTACGCAATCAAGCGACTCAGGTAAGTCACTAGTCGTAGTTTTCATTTGCTGGTGGATCCGCTGCGCTTGATTCACCCTACAGTTTATTTTTTGCACACTCTTTTTCAGTTACGCCCGAGCGTAATAAAAACAATCTGCGGACGTCCTCCAATCCCGTCGAAAAAACCCGGGAGG
>JANOGO010000026.1:0-12882 GCA_031406045.1 Pseudomonadota bacterium | reverse complement strand
TGCGGCCGATCGCTGGAGACGCGCGCCAATAGGGCGATCTGGCCATAGTCTTTTTCTTCGATTTTGATCGACGGTAACTGCGTCAAGCTGCGGCCGCCGTCCGCGACGACGATTAATTTCGTGTTACTTATCTGTTCGACGCCGTTACGAACATAGGTCACATTTCCTTGATCAGAACTCGTCGTTACTTGATTGACCGTTGCGCCGTCGGTGATCGTCAACCCGCAACGTTCGGCTTGCTCGAGCAACGCCGTGACCAACGCGCGATAGCTTAGCGTATACCCGAGCGCCGGTACGCCAAATTCTTGCGCATGCAAAATGCTCTGGCCGAAACCACCGCGCTGTGTGACATGAATGGTATTAATCGGTGTCGCCGGCAAATCGTGCGGCCATGCGCCAAGATCGCTTAAGATCAGCCGGCTGCCGGCCGCGAGCGCCAACGTACGTGTGTCGGAAGCCGCGCCGATATTGGCTTCCAGCACGATCACGCGGCGCCCTTGAGCGTGCGCCGCGAGCGCAAACGCAAGCCCGATCGGCCCACCGCCGATGACGACGATGTCGGCATCAAGACTCACGCGCGCGCCATCGCGGCTTCGATATCGCGCACGGTTTTCGGCGGCTGAGTCAACACGTCGCGGCCAGATTTTGTCACCAACACATCGTCCTCAATACGAATGCCGATGTTCCAAAACGCTTTCGGCACATTTTTCGCCGGACGGATGTAGCAGCCCGGCTCCACCGTTAACACCATGCCGGGCTGGAGCTTGACCGATTTGCCATATTTTTTGTAGTCGCCGGCATCGTGCACATCAAGCCCGAGCCAGTGGCCGGTGCGATGCATATAGAACTGCCGGTAATCGCCGTTCTCGATCACTTTATCGACCGAGCCTTTGCATAATTTGAGGTCGATCATGCCGCGCACCAATACTCGTAACGCAGCATCGTGATACGCCTCAAACGATGCGCCGGGTTTCACCGCATCAATCGCTTTCGCTTGTGCCGCGAGCACTAATTCGTAGACGTCGCGCTGCGCGGCGCTGAATTTTCCGCCGACCGGAAACGTGCGCGTGATGTCCGAAGCGTAACCATTCAACTCGCAGCCCGCATCGATCAGCAGCAAATCACCGTCGTTCAAGCGATCGTTGTTTTCCACATAATGCAACACGCAGGCATTCGATCCGCCCGCGACGATGGATGTGTACGCGGGCGCTTGCGAGCCGCGGCGGCGAAACTCATGGGCGAGTTCCGCTTCGACCTCGTATTCCATCATGCCGGGCTGCGTGGTTTGCATCGCGCGCCGGTGAGCATCGCTGGCGATCGCCGCGGCGCCGCGCATCATCTTGAGTTCATCGGCATCTTTGATTAACCGCATGTCGTCAAGCAACGTTCTGACATCTTTTATTTCTGCCGGCGCGCAAATGCCGCTGCGCACTTGCGCTTTGACTTGATTGATCCAGCGAACGACGCGCGCGTCCCACGCAGAATCGGCGCCGAGCGGAAAATGCAGCGCCGCTTGATCGGCGATGAGCTTAGGCATCATCTCGTCGAGCTTCGCGATCGGATACGCGGCGTCAAACGCAAAGTTCTTTTGCGCGGCTTTCGGTCCATGGCGATGTCCATCCCAAATCTCGCGAGCTAAATCTTTTTCGCGGCAGAACAAAATCGACTGCGGCGATTTTCCCGCAACGATGACGACAACCGCTTCGGGCTCGGCAAATCCGGTCAAGTAATAAAAATAACTATCGAAACGGTACAGGTATTGGGTATCGCGATTGCGCGCGGCTTCAACGGAGGTTGGAATAATCGCGACACCTGCGACCATTGATTTAGCGAGCTGCTTACGGCGGCGTTGATAACGAGAGATAGGGATCATTTATTCTTTCGAGTGGCGTCTTTAATGTATGACGTTGGGCGGTATCGCTTGGTTCAATTGCTCGAGCCGCGCCGGCGTGCCGACGTCGGTCCACCTACCGGAAAAATGTTCCCCGGTGACGAGCCCTTGCGCAATACCCGCTCGCAGCAATGGCGCCAATGGCGCTTTTTCGCCGCGTGCGATGGCGTGAAATAATTCCGGCCGATAAATGCCGATGCCGCTGAACGTCAAGCGTGGCGCGCCTTCCGGCACGAGACGTCGATCGCGCAAAACGAAATCGCCATCGGGATGATGCGCCGGATTGTCGACCAAAACTAGATGTGCGCCACGGCTTGGATCGTCTTGCAGCATTAAGGTTTCAGCATGCAAATCGCGAAAATCGAAATCGCAAAAGATGTCGGCGTTAATCACTGCAAACGCACGCTCGCCGAGCAGCGCTAACGCGTTCGCAATACCGCCGGCGGTTTCCAAAGCGGTGGTCTCGGGCGAATACAAAATATCGATATTAAAGTTTTCGCCGTTGCCGAGTCGCGCCTCAATCATGTGGCCGAGATAGGCGTGGTTGATGACGATCTGGTCGAATCCGGCGAGCGCCAATTTTTCGATGTGCCACGCGATCAACGGCTTGCCGCCGACCGACAGCAGCGCTTTGGGCATCGTGTCAGTCAACGGACGCATGCGTTCGCCGCGCCCGGCGGCGAGAATCATCGCTTTCATCTTAAAATGAATACCCTACTTTAGCCTCGGCGCCCTCAAGCTCGTCGAGCAACTTCAACAGCGGCCGTAATTCGCCATAGCGATTGCAGGCGTGGCGAATGTAACCGATGAAGCGCGGGATGTCCGGCAAATAATGGGGTTTACCGTCGCGATAATTAATGCGCGCGAAAATGCCGGCGACTTTCAGATGCCGCTGCAATCCCATGTATTCAACATCGCGATAAAAATCGGCGAAATCGCTGCGCACCGGCAATCCGGCTTTACGCGCTTTTTCCCAGTAGCGGATAGTCCAATCGAGAACTTGCTCCTCTTCCCATGAAATAAACGCGTCGCGAAATAGCGAGGCGACATCGTAACTAATCGGCCCGATTACGGCGTCTTGAAAATCGAGAATGCCGGGGTTGGGCGTGGTCACCATCAGATTGCGCGGCATGTAATCGCGATGTACATAAACGGTCGGCTGCGCGAGATTGTTTTTGAGTATCAGGGAAAAGATGCTCTCCAACCGCTGCCGCTGCGTCGCGCTAAGTTCCAACTTTAAATGCTTGGCGACGTACCAATCGGGAAAAAGATTGAGTTCGCGGTGCAACAGTGCCTCATCGTACGGTGGCAGCACATTCGCGCGGGTCGCCAGTTGCCAAGTGACCAATGCGTCAATCGCGTCGAGGAAAAGTGCGTGTGGATTGTCCCCTTGCAGGGCATTGAGGTAGGTTACGCTGCCCAAATCGGTCAATAACAAAAACCCTTGCTCAAGATCGCTGGCTAAGATTTCAGGAACAGTCAGCCCTGCCCCGCGCAGTAGCGCAGCGACGTGGATGAACGGACGACAGTCTTCTTTGTCCGGTGGCGCATCCATGACAATCTGCGTGGAATCACGCACGTTGACGCGGAAGTAGCGGCGAAAACTGGCATCGCTCGACGCCGGCGTAATGCCATACGTCTCACCGGGAAAGCGCGTGCCGAGCCAATTTTGCAGCATTGCATAACGATCCAAACGCAACTCCATTGAGTGAATGAAATATACTGTCGAATTTTAGCACCCAATAACATCCTTAACCGCACCGTCATTTAATGCCTTGTTTCTATTTGCTACTGTTTTTGTTGAGCACTTTTTCGGCAAACGTTTTTGCCGCTGACGCAGAGCCCGTGCCGAATAAGAAACTTCCGATCCGGCTAGAGGCCGATGAATTGCAGGGGCGGAGCAATTTCGAAGTCGAAGCCAGCGGCAAGGTTGAACTGCGTCAAGGCAATCTAAAACTTAACACCGATCGCCTCTATTTCCTCGAGCCCGAACAGGAAGTCACGGCCAATGGCGCGGTGCATTTCGAACGGGACGGCGATATCGTCGACGGTAGCTTTCTCAAATACAATCTTAATAGCAATCGCGGCCATATGGATGGCCCGACGTTTCGCCTGGCAAAAACACTGGAGCGCAAACGCGCCGGGCGCGGCGATGCGCGCCGAATTGACTTTCTCGGCGATAAACGCGAGCGCCTGTCGGATAGCCGCTACACCACGTGCGCGGTTGGGCAAGACGACTGGTTTTTACGCGTGAAAGATTTAGAGCTTGATCGCGTCACCGAAGTAGGTACGGCGCGCAACGCCAGCGTGGAATTCCTCGGCGTTCCATTCATATACCTGCCCTGGGTCACTTTCCCATTGAGCGACAAGCGCAAAACCGGATTTCTGCCGCCCGTCATCGGCGCTACCGGCCGTAACGGTTTCGAACTTTCCGTACCGTATTACTGGAATATTGCGCCCAACATGGACGCAACGTTTATTCCGCGCTTACTGTCAAAACGCGGTATTCAACTGCAAAACGAGTTTCGCTATTTGTGGCCTACGTTCGCCGGCGAACTGCACGCCGATATTCTTCCGCACGACCGAGCACTAGGCGACAATCGCGAATTTTTCGCTTGGCAGCATGGACATAATCTCACCCGCGGTTGGACCGGCCGCTTAAATTTTCAGCGTGTCTCCGATGATAATTATTTTCGCGACCTCAGCACCCGCGTCGTCGACACGTCGACAACCAATCTGCCGCGCGACGCCGAAGTACGTTACGGCAACGAGAATTGGATATTTTCAACGCGTTTTTTAAGTTACCAAACCCTGCAAGACCCCGATCCCACCAAGCGCATCGAGAATCCGTACCGACTGCGGCCGCAACTGTTATTGCTGGGAAACAAGGCCGGCTATTTCGGCGCCGATTTAAATTTAGAGTCGGAGGTCACCCAATTTGATCATCCGACCAAGGTCACCGGACAGCGCTTGTTAATTTATCCGAGCATCAGTTACCCGATCGCAAATAATTTCTCCTACGTCACACCCAAGCTTGGCTACCACTACACGCGCTATAAGTTATCGAAGAACTTTAGCGGGGAACAACAGTTCGATCGTAACCTACCCATTTTTAGTCTCGACAGCGGTCTATTTTTCGAGCGCGAGTTTTCCTACAAACTGACGCGGTATCACCAAACACTCGAACCTAGGCTCTATTACGTGCATATTCCGTTTCAGGATCAAAGCCAGTTTCCGAAATTTTCCACGTCGGAATCGGACTTCAACTTCGCGCAAATCTTTACCGAAAACCAATTCGTCGGCGGCGACCGCGTCAACGACGCGAACCAACTCACCGCCGCACTGACCAGCCGATTTATCGAAGATGAGACCGGCGTCGAGCGCCTGCGTGCGGCGATCGGCCAACGCTACTATTTCGATACGCAACAAGTGACGTTGGACAACCCCGCTCGCGACGGTTTTACCTCCGATATTCTCGCAGCGGTATCGGGGCAATTGTCACGAAAATGGTCGATCGATGTGGCGGTTCAATATAATCCCGATGCCAATCGATCGGAAAAATTCAGCGCCGGCGCACGCTACAACCCCAGTCCCGGCAAAGTTATTAACCTCGCCTATCGATCGCGCGTGGCGACCGCGGCACTGCCGGAGCCGATCCATCAATTTGACGTATCCTGGCAATGGCCGATCGGCGCACGCTGGTACGGGCTCGGACGATTGAATTATTCGCTACGCGATCGCAAAGTGGTGGAGGGCCTAGCGGGCCTTGAGTATAATAAAGATTGTTGGGCGCTACGCTTGGTTGCCCACCGGCTCGCAACCGCGCAACAGCTCGTGTCCACCTCGTTCTTTGTGCAACTCGAATTGAATGGACTATCCCGACTCGGCAACAATCCGCTGGAAGCGTTAAAGCAAAACATTCCTGGCTACCAAAAATCTCAAGAGATCAACCCATGACTTCATTCCGCTCCGCTTTTTTCGTCTGCGTAATTATCGGCCTCGCGCCCTATGCCGCGGCGCAGGAGACTGCACCGAAACGTGCCAAGCAAAGCGCCGATAAATCCATCCGGCAAGTCGACCGCATCATGGTCGTCGTCAACGATAGTGTGATTACCGAGCGCGAACTGGAAACGCGTGTGGGCGCGGTCAGCCAGCAACTGCAAAAGCAGGGAACGCCGCTACCGCCGCAGGAGGTTTTTTCGCGGCAAATGCTGGAGCGATTGATTCTCGAAACGCTGCAACTGCAACACGCCAAGGAGGCCGGGCTTAAACTCGACGACAAGGAAATCGACAACGCACTGCAACGCATTGCCAAAGACAACAAATTGACCATGACTGAGTTGCGCGACAACCTCGCTAAAGACGGCGTCAGCTTCGCGAAATTTCGCGACGAGGTAAAGCGCGAAATGACGGTTGCGCGGGTTCGTGAGGGCGAAGTTGAAGGCCGCGTAACGGTATCGGAAAGCGAAGTAGATTTGGAGATGGCACAGCAAGCGATCCGACCGCAAGGCGAGGCAGAATTTCTCGCGGCGCATATCCTAATCCGGATTCCCGAAGGCGCCACGACAGAGGAACTTAAGTCGCGCCAAACGCGCGCGGACGAGGCATTGGCGGCATTAAACAAAGGTGCGGATTTCGGCCAAATCTCGGCAACCTATTCTGATGCGCAGGAGGCGCTTACCGCCGGAAATCTGGGCTGGCGCACTGGCGCAAAGCTTCCCAACATGTTCGTCGAAGCGTTTCAGAAGTTGAGCAAAGGTGAAACCAGCGGCGTGCTAAAAAGCGGCAACGGTTTTCATATCGTTAGATTGCTCGATCAGCGTGGCCAGGGCGCAGCGCAAACCGTGACGCAAACTCATGCTCGGCACATTTTGATAAAAGTGAACGATGGTCAATCCGAAGCGATCGCGAAAAGCCGTATTCAGCAATTGAAAAATCGCATCGACAACGGTACGGAATTCGCGGAAATCGCCAAGGCTTTTTCCGAAGATCTTAGCGCCTCCAAGGGCGGCGATCTCGATTGGGTCTACCCCGGCGACACGGTGCCGGAATTCGATCGAACGATGAATTCGCTTCAGGTCAATCAAATCAGTGAGCCGTTCTTAACTAATTTCGGTTGGCATATTTTGCAGGTATTGGAGCGGCGCGAAACCGAGATTAGCGCCGATCGTAACCGTGTTGCTGCGCGTCTGGGATTGCGTCAACGCAAGGCCGATGAAGCGTATCAGCAGTGGCTATTGCAACTGCGCGATACGGCCTATGTCGAATATCGTTTGGAAGAACCCTAAGGAAGCTCCGAATAAGACCGATTTCGTCATGATCCTGCGTGGCTCACAAAAAATATCGCCTTACGTATCATAATATATGCTGCGTCGATATTTTTTGTTCGCGCCTTGTCTGATTTAGAACTCGAACTTATTCAGACCTTCCCTAAGCGCTCCAACACCATTTGCCAGCAGCCTCGCATCTTCCCATCATTGCGGTAACGGCCGGCGAGCCTGCCGGTATCGGACCCGACCTGTGTATTTTGCTCGCGGCACGAAAACCGCAAGCGCATATCGTATTCATCGCCGATCGAGGATTGCTCGCGGCGCGCGCTGCAATGCTGGGCCGCCGTATCCAGTTGCCCGATTACGATGCGGAAAAAATAAGCCGCAAGCGCAGTGCAAGCATTTCGCTTTTGCATCATCCGATAAAAAATACTGCGATGCCGGGGCGCCTCGATGCCAACAATGGCCGCTATGTCCTTGCGACGCTGAACAGCGCGGCCCGTGGCGCGCTTAATGGCGACTTCAATGCCATCGTTACGGCGCCGGTACATAAGGGAATCATCAACGATGCCGGCGTTGCATTTAGCGGGCACACGGAATTTTTTGCCGAGAAGACACAGACGAAACAAGTCGTCATGATGTTGGTTGGTGGGGGGTTGCGCGTCGCACTCGCGACCACGCATCTACCACTCAAAGATGTTGCGAGCGCGATCACCCAAACAACTCTCGCGCAAACGCTAACCATCCTGCACAACGATTTGCGCAGCAAATTTGGCATTGCGGCACCGCGGATCTTGGTCGCAGGATTGAACCCCCACGCCGGTGAGTCGGGACACTTGGGCCGCGAAGAAATCGAAGTCATCGAACCGGTGTTACAACAATTGCGCCTTCAAGGAATGAAGCTCGAAGGCCCGTTGCCGGCAGACACGTTGTTCACGCCAAAATATCTTGAGCGTGCCGACGCCGTTTTGGCGATGTATCACGATCAGGGTTTGCCGGTGCTGAAAATGAAAAGCTTCGGCCAGGGCGTAAATGTCACGCTCGGTTTGCCGATCATTCGCACCTCGGTCGACCACGGCACCGCGCTAGACTTAGCGGGCACCGGGCAAATCGACGTCGGCAGCATGCTCGCGGCGATCGAGCTTGCGATCGAACTCGCGGCAAGGTGCTAGTTGCAACATATCCCACGCAAGCGTTTCGGCCAACATTTCTTGCACGAACGCGGCGTCATTACGCGTATCGTCGACGAAGTGAACTTAAACGTCGATGATTTAGTCGTCGAGATCGGGCCCGGCCTTGGCGCGCTGACCGATCATCTACTGCCGAAACTCAAGCACCTGCACGTCGTCGAGTTGGATCGCGATCTGGCGAAAATAATGTGCGAACGCTATCCGGCCGAACGCGTGACCGTCCACGAAGGCGATGCATTGGCGTTCGATTTTTCCAAACTTGGCAATTCGATTCGGCTCGTTGGTAATTTGCCGTATAACATTTCCACGCCGTTATTGTTTCATTTCGCAACATTTCGCGGTCGGTTGCGCGACGGTCATTTCATGCTGCAGCGAGAAGTCGTCGAGCGCATGGTCGCGGCGCCGTCAAGCGCCGCCTATGGACGATTGTCGGTAAGCCTGCAACTCGAGTTCGAAATGGAATCGTTGTTTCGCATCGGCCCCGGTGCATTCAAGCCACCGCCGAAAGTGGAATCCGCAATCGTGCGCTTGACGCCGTTGCGCGAAAACATTTTTGATTTACACGATCGAGAAATTTTTAACGCCATTGTCAGCCGCGCATTCACGCAGCGGCGCAAGACGTTGAGAAACTCGCTGCGAGATTATTTAACGCCGGACGATTTTATTGCGATCGAGATCGATCCGATGGCGCGCGCGGAAAATCTCGGCGTGGCAGACTACGTTAAGGTTGCAAATCTCGTTGCCCTGAGAGACACAGCCAAAGGGGCTCTTCAAGCATAGTGCCTGGAGAACCCCATGGGTACTGGGTGGCCTTGGGCCCCTGCCTGCTGGCTCAGTGCTGCGTTCCTCTTTGAATGAACTCAATCTTGTAGCCATCGGGATCTTCGACAAACGCAATCACCGTCGTGCCGTGTTTCATCGGCCCCGCTTCGCGCACCACTTTGCCGCCCTTGGCGCGCACCGCGTCGCAGGCTTTGTAAGCATCCGGCACTTCCAGCGCGATGTGGCCATACGCGTTGCCGAGATCGTACTTTGCGGTTTCCCAATTGTGCGTGAGTTCTAATACTGTGTGGTCTTTTTCGTCGCCGTAGCCAATGAACGCGAGTGTGAATTTTCCCTCGGGGTAATCACACTGACGTAATAATTTCATACCCAACACATCGGTATAAAAATCTAGCGACTTTTGCAAATCACCGACCCGTAACATGGTATGCAACATTCTCATCGCTTCATTCCTTCCTTAATAAACTAGAAAATTCGATATAGCGTATCGTTGCGACGCAACTCGTCGCGGGCCGTTTCGTAATCTGGAAATATCTCGGCAACGCGTTGCCAAAATCGCGGGCTATGATCCATGTGCGCGAGATGTGCGAGCTCATGAGCTGCGACGTAGTCGATCACGCGCGGCGGCGCTTTGATCAAACGCCAGGTTAAACGAATTTCGCCGTTCGCCGTGCAACTACCCCAACGCGATTGTGCATTGCTGAGGAAAAATCGCGGCGACGAAATACCTGCAATCATGACGAGTTGCTCAATGCGCTGCGGGAAATATCGCTTCGCTTCACCACGATACCAATCACATACCTTGGCCTTGATTTGGTCGCCGGACGGCGCGGCGGCAAAGGCTAAGTTCAATCCCGCCAAATCGAGCCACGGCTTTGGCGTTCGCCGCGGCTGAATCAAAATATTGAGCATGATCGACTGCCCGAGAAAAGGCAGCATCATGCCGTGCGCCCATTCTGTTTTCGGCGGCGCGCGATCACGCCAGGCCTGCAATTTTTGCAACACCCATTCGGCATTATCGCGAAGAGCTGCGTGAACTGATTTAACTGACGAGCGCGGCGACGCGCTGACCACCAGCCCGGCAAAATCCACTTTCAAACCGATCGAGCGACGCCGCGCCGTTCGCTTCAATTCAAACTCTACTTCGTAGCCATTCAGCACAATTCGATGTGAAGCCGGCTCCGCTTTCGGCGCGAGGAGATTGCCCAGCATGGTTTATGAACTCGGCAGCCGCTGCATTTCGTTTTCGATCCAGCTTTGCACGTGCCGGTTCAATTCTTCCGGCTTGAAACCCTGCGGATCGATCGGCTTGCCGATACTCACCGTGATCGTGCCGGCGCGTTTTAAAAACGTATCGCGTGGCCAGAAATTGCCGGAGTTCAACGCGATCGGCAGAACCGGCGTGTTGGTCTTGGTCGCCAGCAACGCACCGCCGCGCGCGTATGGCAAGACCTCGCCGGGGCGCGTGCGCGTACCTTCAGGAAAAATGATAATCCACAGACCATTAGCCAGGCGCTCGCGGCCTTGCTGAACGAGTTGGCGTAATGCAGAAAGTTTATCGGTACGATCGATCGCAATCGGCCGCAACATCGCCAAGCCCCAGCCGAAAAACGGAATGCGGAAAAGTTCGCGCTTCAACAACCAAACTTGTGGCGGGAACAATTGCAAAAAGAAAAACGTCTCCCAACTCGATTGATGTTTCGCCAGCACGATGGTCGGCGTGCTCGGAATGTGTTCGCGGCCGATGACTCGATACTCAATTCCGCAGATGACGCGTGCTGAGAAGATCGCAATGCGCGTCCACAGCTTGACCAATCGATACAAAACCGGAAAACCGAACGGCAAACAAATAATCATGATGATGCAGATCACCGGCGCTGCAAAAAATTGAATCAGAAAAAGAAGCGTAGAACGCAGCCTAATCATGACTCGCCTTGGACAATCGCTTTTACTGCGAAGGCGAGATTTGGAAAAATTTGCGTGCCTTCCGGCAAGGCGCCTTGGGCTTGGGTCTTCTCGCCTTTGCCGGTCAACACCAACATCGGCTGTGCGCCAACCGCGGCGGAGGCCTGCAGATCGCGCAACGAATCGCCAACACTCGCAATGCCGCGCAACGGCGCGTTGAAGCGCTGACCGATCTCCTCGAACATGCCTGGCTTGGGCTTGCGACAAGCACAGCCGGCCTCATTCGCGTGTGGGCAATAAAAGATTGCATCAAGCCGGCCGCCAACTTGCGCCAGCGCGTCGAGCATTTTTTCATTGATCGCATTGAGCATCGTCATGTCGAACAATCCACGGCCAATGCCCGATTGATTAGTCGCAACGACTACGTGAAAACCGGCGTGGTTGAGTTGCGCGATACCTTCCAACGAACCGGGAATCGGCTTCCATTCTTCTGGGCGCTTGATGAATTTGTCGCTATCGACATTGATTACACCGTCGCGATCGAGTATGACGAGTTTCATCTGGGCGGGTGTCCTGCTTCAGAGGGAACAAGACTTCCCTCCCCTTCAAGGGGAGGGTTAGGGTGGGGATGGGGGTTTCCGATCTGCAGCAATCCCATCACCGTCCCACCCGTCCCTTTAAAGGGGCAGGTGTATTCTGCGGGCAATGTATGCGACACGCTAAGCGTTAAGCGCTGCATTAGCTAGCCAATTTAGAAATATCCGCGACTTTATTCATCGCACTACGCAGGTCGCGCAATAACGCCAAGCGATTGTCGCGCAGCGCGGCATCGTCCACCATCACCATGACATTGTCGAAAAAATCGTCCACCGGTCCTTTTAGTAGTTCGAACGCTTTCAGGTAGCCGGTAAAATCCTGCGCTTCATACCGAAAACTCGCGCCCGGCGTGACCGATTTTAGTGCGGCGAATAGTACACGCTCTTCCTCTTCTACCAATTTCGACTCTTCCACATTGCCGAGAATTTCGCCATTCAGTTCGTTTTTCTTGAGAATATTCGCAACGCGTTTGTTCGCCGACGCCAAACTTTCCGCCTCGGGCAACTGCATGAACGCGCGCACCGCCGCGAGCTGGCGAGGCACGAGATGGAGCAGCATCGGCTGTTGCGACAATACCGCCTCGACTTCGTTGGCCGTATAACCTTGGTCGCGCAAATAACTTTCGAGCCGCTGATAAATGAATGCTTCCAGTGCCGATTGCGCATCGGAAATTTTTCCATCGAAGGCCGCGAACGCCGCACGCAGCAAATCACGCAGCGACACGGCGATATCCTGCTCGATGATGATGCGCAAAATGCCAAGCGCGTGACGACGCAACGCGAAGGGGTCTTTGTCGCCGGTCGGGAATTGGCCGATGCCGAATAATCCCGTCAAGGTTTCCAATTTATCGGCGAGCGAAACCGCATTGCCAACTGGGTCGCGCGGCAATGCGTCGCCAGCGAAGCGCGGCTTGTAATGGTCTTCGATTGCATCGGCGACATCGTGCGATTCGCCGTCGTGCAGCGCATAGTAGCGACCCATCGTGCCCTGCAGTTCGGGGAATTCGCCGACCATATCGGTCAGTAAATCGGCCTTCGCCAATTGCGCGGCGCGCACTGCGGGTTCCGGCGGCGCGCCGATTAAGCGTGCTACGTCGCGCGCGATGGCGCTCACGCGGCCAACGCGTTCGCCTTGGCTACCCAACTTGTTGTGATACACCACACTCGCCAATTTCGGCAAACGCGATTCCAGCTTTTGCTTACGATCTTGATCGAAGAAAAAGCGGGCGTCGGCTAAGCGTGGACGA